>JADFHN010000085.1 GCA_022567155.1 Bacteroidota bacterium | reverse complement strand
GACAAGAAGTTAATTACTGGATTAAGAAAAAAAGGGTTCAATGATATAATAAATACTCGAGAACTACTTAAAAAACGGAATTAACGACTCGCCAACATTCGCTAAAACGCCATTGGCTCACGTGCTATTTGCAAGCGACATCATAATCAAATACTTTTGAAGAGATTAACAATGGTTCGGTCAACGGAGTTTAGCTGGGTCGCTGGACACCGGGAGACTCAATTTGGACACCAGGAGACTCAATTCGGATGCCAAGAGACTCAATTCGGATGCCAAGAGACTCAAAGAACATATAGGCCGTTTTTTAAAAATGTGTGGAAAACAGGAAGATTATAACTACTAAACTAATTACGGCTTTCCTGTTTTCGATAGGGTTCTATCGACTCGAGTTTGGCAATAAAGCCTGCACGCTGTACTGCCTCGAGGAGTTCACCAATATCAGTGTTTTTATCAACGAGTATAATCCCTTTCTTTCCCTTCAGATCAATCCTTACTGATTCCACGCCTTCCACTCCTTCTAATCGTGTTGTCACCGTGTTCACACAATACTGGCAGGCCATACCTTCAATGCTAAGATTTACTATTTGTGCAGTTTTCAGATTGATCTTCTTTTTGTTACCCGATAAGGGAATCCTGTAACGGATTGTGAGATATACGTTCCTGCCCGGTTCCGGTAGTTGCGAAACATTTAAATGATTACGATACATTTTGTTGAAAAGGTTTTTTACACCACCGGATAGTTCCAGCTCGTTGAAAAGTGTCCATCCGCCACGAATGTCAAAAATGGCATACCCGGGAGTACGTATTTCACCGTATTTTTCTGCAATATTTAATTGACTGCCAACCAATGTTGCAACCCCCTCAAACCAATAATGTTTCTCCTGATTTTCGTAGGTCAGTTTTGTAAAAGAAGTCAACGGAGCAATGTTAGGTAAATAGCTGCCGTCAAGTGCATCAATGCCATAGTCGTAAGAAATGTTGGTATTAAACGTGAATGTTTCCGACAAATAAATACCCAGGGATGCCGTAACACCCGTAATCGATCCATTGAATATGTTCACAAACCTTTTGGTCCCTTTCAGGTCAGGAAAGTCGGAAATTAAAACCGTGTCCACAACAGGCTCGATAAGGTTTGAGAGATGATTTCGATAAATTTCTACGTTCCAGTTAAAGCCATCCTTCATCCCCCGGTATCCCAAACGTGCACTCAGGTTGGCTTCGGATACGAGATCAGGGTTGCCTATCCTGAAATAACCGTCGATCATTGGCGATGCGATGTAACGTTCCACCGGAGTTGCCCCCCTTATTCCCTTTACAAGCGCCCCGGTAATTACGGAGTTGCCGGTAATATTGTACAACAAGGCTAAGGAGCCACTGAAAATATTTTCATTCGTTCTTAACCCTGTTTTACTGAAAAGTGTATCTGTGGAAGGATCGGCATCCGAAACAATACTGGTATTTCGCAGCCCTGCCTGAACCAGTAATTGTTCTCCAATATGAAACTCATCCTGAATGTAAGCGCCCAGTTCGCCAACAGAAGTTTTCGGCAAAATGTCAAGATTGGCAGTCACAACCCCGTCAGAAACAATCCTGTTTCGGGCGTCCATCTTCCAAAGGCTGTATTCAATACCCGAAACAACAGAATGTTTACCGCCAAAGAGCCAGTTGCCTGCAATCCTGGCATTATAAGTATCAGTTTTTGATTCACCTCGGTACTCACGGTTATCAGGAAGGTAGTTGATCATATCGTGAAACATGGCCTGATAAGAGGTATTAACTTTCAGTGAATACAGGTTTTTACCTATGTCACTCCAGCGATAATTTATGGCGTAAGTCTCCCGTTTTTCATCGGGAATTATTGTATTTGAAGCAGGCCATCCAATGTCTTTTGCCCGGTAAATCTGGTTCAGAAACATTAATTCGTGGTTCCTGCCCGGCCGGTATCGAAATTTAATATGGCCAAACCCGGAACTGTACCCACTATTCTCAATCACCCCTTCAGGCGTGTTATAGTTATCATATATACTCTTACCCAGTATGGTGATAAAATCAATCCGGTTGTTGCCCCCGGATAAAGCAAGGGTTCCGGTTCGCGCATTGGAAACACCTTCATATTTCCCGTCAAAAGATATATCTGTTTTAAATTTTCTTCCTGAAAAGTATTTTGAACTCATCGTCGTGACATTAATTACGCCGCCCATGTTACCAGATCCGAACACCGAAGATCCGGGACCTATATGAACTTCCATGCTCTCAATCATATTTGGTTCTATCGTTGCTGTGCACGCATCCATACCCATAGGACATGCCTGATTTGTTTTAACTCCATCAATAAATACGAGAATTCTTGAGTCGGTCATTCCCTGAAAATAAGGCTTTGAGCCCCAATTTCCTGTCCTTGAGGTTGAAATCCCGGGAAGTTCATTGAGAATATCAGAAGTTCCCGATGGTGATGACCTGCGGATTTGGGCTGCATCTATCCGCGCCATAGGTAACGGCTCATTCATAATGTCGGTCCTTTTGGCAGCAATGGAGACTTCATCCAGTTGAATACCTGCCTGCAACACACCAAAATTCAGTTTGGTAGTTTTCCCATCCACAACCACAACCTTCCTTTTTTGCTTTTCATAGCCCATTATTTGTGCGATGAGAATATACTCACCCGGCTTTAGTCCATTGATTTCATAATATCCATCCCACGCCGTTGTTCCACCCATTGTGGTTCCACGTACATAAACGCTTACCCCGGGTAGTGGCGTATTGGTGTCAGCGTCAATTACATGTCCACTGATATTACCTGTATCCTGCGTATAAGACCTTAAAGGCAGAAGGAATAGCCATAAAATGATAACCTTCTTAAACAGGCGCGCTATACCTGTAAAATAATACGATGAGACTGTTTGAAAACGCATATAAAAGAATTCGTAGTTATTTGAAGACAAAAATGCATGCAGCGTGGGGGTGGTCGCCAAACTATTTTGTAAAAAATTTTAATTTAGTTACTTCCCTGACCACTGCCCTACAACGCTATCCTTATATTTCCGTATTTTTGTATAACCATTGGTAAAAACATAAACGTATGCTTCCATCCGATCTTACCGGCGATATTAAAAACAGGCTCAAGACCATTAAGGGCCAGGTTGAAGGCATTATTCATATGTTGGAAGACGAGTCAAAAGATCCCGGGCAAATCCTTATCCAGTTTAAGTCCGTGGACAAAGGACTACAAAAAGCCCGCCATCTGCTGCTCGATGAAGTATTCCGGAAAGCACTGGCGATCAGGATTGTACAAACTGTTGAATCTTGCCCCGGAAATTGTGGTAACGAGGAAAAAATAGAAAAACTCCTGAAGGAATTTCCTGATTTAGGTCTGGAAGAACTTACCGACAAAATGAAAGAAATCGCAGTGTTTGAAGACCATCTGAAGGAAATAAAGGGTAGCTGACACAATAAAAAACTCAATGCCCTGTCATTCGGTATTTCCGTAAAGCTATTTCCGGTGTAAGCAATAATACACAGGTAAAATGATTCTGTGGTGATTACGTATTTCCGCATTAAGTCATAATTCCCTGAATTTATTTTCAAAAAAACATAATACAGCTTGTTTACCCCCCCGGTAGTCCTCATAGCTTTGGTTTCGAATGGATTAAACAATTAACATTAAGTACCATGAAACGAAAAGTAGAAGTATTTACGGCTGGGTGTCCTGTATGCGACCCTGTAGTATCACTCGTTAGAGAAACCGCATGCCCAAGCTGTGATGTAGTAATTTATAACCTGGCAGAGGAATTTGACAACCGGGAAATCATGAACAAATTGAAATCATACGGGGTTAACAGAATACCGTCAATTGCCGTAAATGGCATATTGCTTTCCTGTTGCTCAGACAATGATATTACGAAGCAGGATTTGGTAGATGCCGGAATCGGCCGTCCCGTTTAATTTGTTGACTTTTACTTATCAAAAAATGAGTTCAAATGGAGACGCCTAATCAAAAAACGAAAGATATTTCTTCCATCAGCCTTGCCGTTGTATCATCGCTTCTGCCTTTTGCCTGCTGCTGGGGTCCATCGGTATTTGCCGGAGTTGCCATGCTCAGTGGATTCACCGGTAGTATTTCATTATTACATGAGTATAAACCCTGGCTGTATGGTATTTCGTTCTTGTCGCTGGGTTATAGTTTTTACCGATTATATTTTAAGCATCAGAAACCATCTGACGATTGTAAACGCTGTTCTACGGTAGCGGTATCTTTTCCAAACCTGCTATCAAAGATATATTTATGGGTGGCTGCCGTAATGATCATCGGGTTATTTGTTATCAACAGATATCCGGAAATTTTACTGAACTGATATGAGAAATAAAACAATAATTTTAAAGGGTTTTCCGGCCATTTTATTGCTCATTACCTGTTTAGTTGCATCTTTTGCCCAAGGTCCCCCGGTATTTACCGATACGCCTATCCTGCTCGGACTCGGAGGTCGGGGTGTACGTACATTTGGTAAATTTATTTCCAAAAAAAATGCCAACGTATATATTCAACCTCTTGTGCTGCCTTTCAATATCACTCCGAAATTACTTGCCGGTACCATTCTGCCCTTTGTGAGCAAATCGCAAAACAATGGTAGCACACAGTCAGGGTTGGGCGATCTGGCGGTATTTTTGAAATATGTGGTGCAGCAAAAAGATTATTCAGGGAAAACTATTCGAACCCTGGTAAAGGTTACACAACGATTTCCAACAGGTAACAGTGGAAAAATACCACCGTTGGGTACCGGAACCTACCAAACCGCATTTGGTATTGTTAGTGGATACATAACAACTAAATACGGGATTTACGGCGAACTGAATTATAATTTTGTATCAGAAGGTGAGCCCAACCAGTTTCTTTACAATTTCGCATTCAGCTATCCCCTGCTTCCACAGCAGTATCCACCGCGCCAGTTGAACATTTCAGTTGACCTGAATGGTATTTATGTACCCGAATCATCGAAAAATGCACTTTTTCTCGCACCCGGCATTCAGTGGATTTTGGGCAGAAAAGTGCTGCTTGAAAGTGGTATTCAACTACCTGTGATGGAAAATGTTATTGAAACGGAAAAAACGAAATTTATGTTTCTGTTAGGAACAAGAGTCCTTTTATTTTAGAAATCATTAAAATTAATATAACCATGAAAAAGAAAACCTTTTTACTTCCAGGACTGATAATATTGCTTATTTCTCTGGTTTCACAAACATCCTTTGCACAGGAACATGTGAAGCAGAAAGAATTAAAATACGCCCAGGTAAAAGTATACGGGATGGCCTGCCCGTTTTGTGCGTATGGCCTGGAGAAAAAACTTAAAGCCATTGATGGAGTGAAAAAGATAGACATCGATGTTGAAAATGGTATTGCCTCGCTTGAGTTTGAAAAAGGTAAGGTTGCAGATAAAAAAACGATTGCAGATGCCGTCAAAAAAGCGGGTTTTACTCCGGATAGCATCATTTTTATGGTGGAGTTGCCTGAAAAGGAAACGAAACCATAGCTTTGATCAATTCAATGAACACGCGACAGATTCTGTTTTTCACTATTCTGACAATCGGTACAGGATGCAAACCTGAATCCTGGCAATATTCACGAGTCATTCCGCTTGAAAATATTACACCGATCGGAATCATCCGGGATACGGATAACTTATGGGTTTCAGATGTGTCCAATAACCGGTTGGTGAAATTAAGTTTGACTGGAGAGATCATAGGATTATATGATGGATTTCGCCGTCCGATGAACATCGCCCTCTCACGCTCAGATAACACCCTATATGTTCCGGAATACTTTGCCGATACGGTAAGGATCTTTAAAAATGGAAAAATTTCCACACTTCAGTTAAAAAACCTGCCAGACTCGCCCGCTGGTGTCGCGGTATATAAAGGGTATATCGCCATTGCCGATTTTTTCGGACACAGAATAATCCTCAAAAACAACGGGGATGAGATCATTATCGGACAGAAAGGACATGAATTCGGTGATCTGTACTACCCTACCGATGTTGCCTTTTACAAAGATGAATTATTTGTTGCCGATGCCTACAACAACCGGGTGATGGTTTATGATTTGAAAGGAAACAAACTAAAGGCCATCGGGTATGAGGATGGAATTAATGTTGCTACGGGCATTGAAGTAGCTGATGAATGGGTTTTTGTTACGGATTTCCATGGGAACCGTGTGCTTATATATGACCTTCTCGGAAACCTGCAACGAATACTCACAGAAGGTATCAACGAGCCTACTGACCTGAGTTATTCGAAAAAAGATAAGCTGCTGTATATTGCAAATTATGGAGACAGCAGCATTTTGGTTTATCAAAAAAAGTAGAAACTTAAAGTTTATTCGATTATTCCCTTATTCGTTTATTTGGTTGAGTATCTTTCGTTAAGCTAGATTTTGCGACTTCTAACTTCCAGCTTCCAGCATCCTGCTTCGGTCTTCAAACTTTTTCCGCAGAAGGACGCAGAGATCGCTGAGCACATTTAGACTGAATTGCATGCAAAGATTGTTTATTTACTTATTTGTTTTTCAAAGGTCAAATCATCTTACAAAATTTAATACATTAAAATCATAATTCTATCTTGATCCAACATGTACTTATGTCTATGTTTGAGCTTTATAAAAATATAAAGCATCATGCAATTGATTCCCGAATGGGCGCCCAATATCCATCCGCTGATTATTCACTTTCCCATCGCACTGCTACTATTTGCTGTTTTCACTGATACATTATCCGTCTGGTTTCAAAAGGATTGGTTGTACAAATCAACGTTGATGACTTACCTTTTTGGTACGCTCGGGGCTATTACGGCTTATTTCACAGGTCGAATTGCCGCTGACACCGTGAATCCTCCCTTTAAAGCAGAACTAACAATGAGCAATCATTCAGACTGGGCGCTTTATACGGTTATTTACTTCTCCGTCTATACCATTCTCCGCTTGATATTCATCAGGAAACTCGATCCAGCAAATAAAATTTTACGTTTAGCAGTGCTTACCGTGGCTATTGCAGGACTTTATCTGTTAATCCATACAGGTGATTTGGGTGGCAAACTGGTCTTCAAATACGGCGTAGGACAATTCAAATAATATTAACTTACTAACCAATAAATAAAATGACTATGAAAATCAAAAATTCAATCCTTTCAATCACTTTCGCAGTGGGTATTATTCTTTTTTGGGGAGCATGTACCACCTCGAATAAATCAGGTGAACAGGAAACCGCAGAAGAACACAGCCATGATGAAGGGGATGAACATGCGTCTACAGAAGCCATGGATATGTCAATGGACGAGAGTCATGAAGACGGGCAAGAAAATGAGCATGGCGATGAGTCTATGTCTTCTATGCACGGTGATGAATTGGCATGGGCGCCTTCTGCTGATGATAGCGATATTTTTTCGAAAAGCTTTCATTTCGTAATTGGTTCGGCAGATGATTTAGAGGCAACGGTTTCGGGAAACTCCGTAACATTGAATCCTTCAGGAAATACCGCAGCCTTTGTATTTCACAACAAACTGGGCAATATAGGCGGAGAGGTCTCATATATGTTGCACGATTTTAAAGGCGAGCTTAAACTGATCCACCATTTTAAAGATGCACAGAACTATGAATTCGTTTCTGTAAACGGCAACCAAATGAAACTGGGGAGGGTTGTAAATGGTGAAGAAGATATTTTTGACGAAAAATCCTTTGACACCGGTTCGTCAGGGTGGGTTCAATTACGTGTGTCGGCTGCAGGCAGACATTTCAAAGGTTACATTGGTGATGAGAATATCACCCACGGCCACGGCGATGAATTGGAACCCGGCTATGTCGGAATGATGATTGACGGAACAGGCAGCCTGATGGTCAAGGATTTGAAAGTGACTGCTCTTGACGAAGAATAAAAACCGCGTAATCCCGCAAAAAATGACAGACTTATGAAAAATAGAAAAAAAACTATATCGAATAAAATAATAAAAGTATTCATATTGACCCTGTTTAGCAGTATGTTGATTTCATCGGGCTATGCACAGTCGGATGAGGAACAGGTGAAAGAAATGCTTAAAAAGTATCATGACGCAATAGAAGCGCTTGATGCAACGGGCACCGAGTTGTTATTCGCTGAAAATTCCAGCGTATTTGAATCAGGAGGAGTCGAGGGTACGTATAGTCACTATCTTGAACACCACTTAGGCCCTGAGTTAAAAGTATTTAAGTCGTTCGCCTTTAACGATTACAAAGTGGATGTCCATGTTGACCTTCCGTATGCTTTTACTACAGAGACATATATGTATAAAATTGTACTTGCTGAAGACGACCGGGAAATTGAGCAAAAAGGAGTAGCCACTTCCATACTGAAAAAAATAGATGGTACATGGAAGATCATTAAATTACACTCCTCGGCTAGAAGAGTAAAGAAGGAGTAAATGGTTCAATGGGATGACCAGATAGGCCGGAGCCTGAGCTTTTTTCCTGTATTTCCCTCACAACGACTGGAATTACAGTGACAAAGTGCTCGAATCCGATTAAGTTATCGTTAGCAAGTGAAAGGTAAAACTTAATATGAAAACCTTTAAATTTAAAACCAATATAAATTGTAATGGCTGTGTAAATGCTGTAACACCTTTATTGAGTAAAATTGAAAATATCAGATCATGGCAGGTGGATATTGACGACCCCTATAAAATTCTTTCGGTAGATACCGAAGATCAAAGTGATGAACTAATTCGTAAAGCTGTGTTAAAAGCCGGGTTTGAGATCGAACGATTTAATTAGTGTCTGTCTATAAACTGACGATAAAGAAAATTGAATACCAATATTCCCCTCCCTGGAGGGGTGTAGGGGTGGGTTTATCAAAAAAATCATTCAATTTTTCTTTGAATAAATGACTTTATAGACAGACTCTAATTAGTCCATCAAAGGTATAAATGCATCGAACTACTAATCCTTAAGTTCGTAACTGACGAATGCCACGCTTTTGCTATCGGGTGACCAGGAGGGTACATTGATGGTGCCTTGACCTCCGAATAATTCAGTTAATGTTACCGGAGTGTCGCCGGATGTCGGAATAAGTCGCAGCATAACCTTTTTATAAGGAGGGTGGTTGCCCGGATCCACATCATCGATATACGAAATAAAAATAATCCATTTCCCATCCGGTGAAGGATGCGGAAACCAATCGTTGAAATCATCAAATGTCAGTTGTTCCTGATTACTTCCGTCAGTATGCATACGCCATATCTGCATGGTGCCTGTACGGACGGAATTAAAATAGATATACTTCCCGTCAGGCGAATAGTCCGGCCCGTCGTCCAGCCCCAGGGTAGTAGTTAATCTTATTTCAGAACCACCCATGATGGGAATAGCATACACATCGTAGTTTCCGTTTCGTTCGGCACAATAGGCAAGATATTTACCGTCCGGCGACCAGCCGTGCCAGTAGGAGGGACCAAGCTCCGTAATTCTCTCGGGGATACCTCCTTCAGCCGGTAATATATAGATAATGGAATTACCGGAGGTTGCATCATGGTGACTGATTGCCAGCGTTTTTCCATCAGGCGATATTCCGTGATCATTATTACATTCATCAGCAAAGCCAGTATTCAATATTTCAGGTTTCCTGCCGGCTTCATCAAGATAAAATTTATAAATACTCCCGGATTGATTGAACAACAGGTATTTTCCGTCATTTGACCAGTTTGGAGCCTCAAAGCGGACGTTGTCCTGATATACTATGCGGCGTTCCTTTGTGGCAATATCAAGAATTTCCAGCCGGCTGATTACCTTCTGACTTTCCTGGACGAAAACAGGCAGAGAAAATAATGCCCATAGCATTAAGATAAGTGGAGTAAATAAATGCAACCTTTTCATCAGCATAAAATATTTATGATTCCTCGTACCAATTTTTTACCAAACCACTGCTGTGATCCTGACTGAAAATTAATAAATAATTCTAATTAACAGGCATAAAATGAGGTGTGCATTTCGCATACGTTAAAAATTCTTGTTATCTGTATTTCTGCTGTAATTAAAACGAAGGCTGGCCACCAGCTTAACCTGCGTAGTTTTAACGAAGAATAATAGTGAAAAAGGTCGACATCTATGTTGAAAATGGTATTGACTCGCTTGAGTTTGAAAAAGATAAGGTTACAGATAAAAATAAGATTGCCGATGCCGTCAAAAAAGCCGGTTTTACTCCGGATAGCATCACTTTTCTGGCGAAGTTGCCTCAAAAGAAAAATAAACGATAGCTTCGATCAATGGATGAAAGAAGCTGCACAAGGAGATTGACAAACGAAATAATTAAAATAAAAAAATAAAAGAACCGGTTAAAATATCTAACGCTTAGTGCCTCGCCTTCGGAAAGCCTTACGCTTTCGCCGAAGGTTCATGGACTCCGGCATGGGCTATGTCCGTCGGAGGAGCGCAGGTGCATGGCGGCCAATGTTGGTCGGAACGACAGTGCATGAAGCCCGTGTCGCACGGAACCGTAGTTTGCGATGAAGAACTGATAAATTAATTATGGGAATTGATAAGTTATGATATAACTTATTGTCTTGTGATTAGTTATGGGAAGTACTCTGAAAGCGAATTATCGTTTTGTAATATTTGTTTTGGAATTTTCTTGTTGATTTACTGCTCCTGTTTTGGTATTTCTATTCTTTAGCTAAAGGAGTAGGCAGGCTTGTATGGAAATCAAATGGCTTATGACTGTTGTGATCTTATGTGTGATTGTATTAAGGCTTCACCCGGCGGACCACGCCTGCCGAAGGAAAAAAATGGAATCATGGCTGGGTGCTTGCAAGCCGGGCAGCAGTCAGGATTGAGTCATATACACAGGCAAAAGACAAGACAATAGTTCTTTAATATTCCGGTCGACTGAAAAATACAAGAACGACTGACTGCTATCCTAAAAGCACCGTAAATCGACTGTTTACAACTGCCTAAACGCTTACGGACAGGATTAAAAATATAAAAAGACCTTTTTATCTTTTATTAAATATTTGTCTATATTTGCACTATAACTAAGCAAAAAAAAGGAGGTAAAATCATGGATATTCAAGAAGTAAAAAATAACGAAACTGTAGCCACTGTAGGGGAAATGGTAACTGAGGACTACCGTAAAGCAGAAGTATTTAAAAAATTTGGAATCGATTTCTGCTGTGGTGGCAAGATCCCTCTGGATGAAATCTGCAGCAAAAAGGGAATAAACGTAGCAGAGGTAAAACAGGCATTGATGGAACTGGATGAACAACAGGGGCAACCTACGCAGGATTACAACACCTGGGAGCTTGATTTTCTTTCGGATTACATTATCAATACACACCACAAGTACGTGAACGAAGCACTTCCACTGCTGGATGAGTTCAGTGCAAAGGTTGTAAGGGTTCACGGAGACGCTCACCCTGAAGTGATTGAAATAGCCAATCATTACCAGGCAGTTGCGAATGAATTACGCATGCACATGCACAAGGAAGAAGCCATACTGTTCCCTTACATCAGGCAAATGGCGGTGGCTAAACGAAATAACGAATCGTTACCCCCTTCAACATTCGGAACGGTAAAGGCCCCAATCAACATGATGGAATCAGAACATGACTCAGCTGGGAAAAAATTGCAAGCCATTAGCGAACTGAGCAACAGCTACAATCCACCTGTAGAAGCATGCAACACCTACAGGGTATTGTACGCCAAACTGCAAGAGTTTGAAAAGGACTTGCATCAACACATCCATTTAGAGAATAATATTTTGTTTCCAAAAGCAATAAAGTTGGAAACAGAACTGCCGTCATAAGTTGTGTCGGATTGGTATTATACATCGATATTTATGTACATCCTGGACGGTACTTTCCGGATTGGAGGATATGCTGGTTTTTTCAAAAAACATTGATATTATATGATCTCCAATAAATGCAAATACGCTTTGAGGGCCATACTTTTTTTGGCAGTAGAAAGCAATGAGACGAAAAAGATAAGAATCAGTGAACTCGCAGAAGAACTAAAAATGCCCACACCATATTTGGGGAAAATATTGCAGGAACTGGTTCCAAAAAGCATCATATCATCAATAAAAGGTCCCAGGGGAGGATTTTATCTTACTGAAAAAAACCAACAGGCGCCTTTAATAAAAATCATAGAAGCCATTGATGGGCTAGCATACTTTGAGAAATGCGGACTGGGACTTGAAGATTGCTCGGACAGTCACCCCTGTCCTATTCATGAGGATTTTAAGAAGTCCCGCGATCATCTAAAAACTGTATTCACAAACAAAACTATTCGGGAACTTGCCAGTGAGATTATAGCCAATGAATTGATTCTTGTTAGTTAGTAAACTACTATTCCTGTGAAAACTATTCCTTTTTCGACTTTATAAAAAAACAACAAAAAAAGGATTTGACTTGGGTGACTCAAGTAGTTGACTGCTTTGCGGCATGCAGGGGATACAGCACACAGCCAAAGTGTATAATACATAGGGCATACATTATTATTAGACAAGAACTTAGCTTTTAAGTATCTTGGAATTCGGTTGACAAATAGGAACGCCAAATGGCCTGCGTTTCAAAAACAAGGCTGTTAGCAACAAGTGCCTTCATGAAGAATACCTTATTATTATTAGTTCTATTAATATCATTTTTAAATCCACCTGAACAATTTTATCAGAAGAAGTGTACAATAAATATGGATAAACGATCGTGAGTGTTCTGCAGTCTAATGATTTTTCAAGTTTTTCAGACTCTGTTAACTTTACGGAACATTTGTTAGATTAAAACTTCAAATAGACACTTTAGAACTCTCCGAATCCGGTTCTAATGCTAAGTGGAAATCCTTCAAAGTGGAATTAAATTATCAATTTTTGGCATTGTTAAATCTCTATGTAAATATTGATAGGATTGATCAGTCCTAAAAATTTACCTGGAACCGGAACTCGTATCCGTTTATTTTTCCCTTGTCTCTGACGTCTGTTAACACGTAATTAAACATAAATCGCGTAGCCGGATTAAGATACCAGTTCAGTCCAAGGGTAATATCTGACATAGTGCCTCCGGTTACATCCGTATCGTCCAGGTCGATGAGTGAGTAACGAATGCCCACCTCAAATGCGCCGGTACCACTTTCGCTTCCAAAATTATTTTTTGGTTTTACCCGGTCAAAGGCGCCTGAAGATAGTTTGTAATTACGGTGCTCTCCGGTAATAAACCAACTGATATATCCATAATATGCATTGAAATTATAACTGTCATTCTGAAGCGTGGATTCGGCAGCCGTTAGCGCTGTAGCCGAAAGAAATTCTCCTTGTGCAGAAAATGGACCGTTTACGTAAACTACTTCAAGTCCATACTGATTTACGGCCCTGGCCACATCAATTTCGGCCAGAATAAGTTTGGGCGCCAGGTGAGTTTCCGGCCTTGAGGATATTGTGTATGCTGAATTATCATGGTCCCGGTGCGTGAGCGATAACCCGAGGTGCAACAATTTAAAACCATCTTCGGCGTCATAGTATGGCACACCTGTTATTCTCCCTGAAAGATTGAATTTATTTCCGCTGTAAAGCCCGAAACCACTGAAATTGGAAGGCAGAAAATAGCCCAGCGCCCAGGTCATACGACCGCTTTTAATGTCGTTGAAAAGCATAATACCGGTATTTCGCTCAGGCGTCAGCGGATCGGTCAGTGCCCGTTCCATAAACGTAATGTTATTACTGCTATTAAGCAATTCGAGGCCGATCGGTTCTTTGAAATGACCAATGAGGATATTGCCTGCAACCGGGATATTTGATAAATTGATAAAGGCGTCTTTCAGTGTAGCATGCCCATTTGCAAAATCAAACTGTAACTTATAGCTAACGTTATTATAGATCAATCCTGAGTTGTAAAATCGCAACCTGCGGAACTCAACCCCTTTATTGAAAGTAATGATCGTGTCAAAATAGCTGTCGGGTGAAATATATAAAAAATCCAGCATTATTCTGCCTCCGAATTTTAGTTTAAAGTTGCCATCACTGCTGTTTAACATAAATCCGTTGGACCAGTTTGCGTCCCAAGTGACAGGATCTGCAACTTTTTCCTGTGCAAAATCCGATGATACGGTTAGCACAAAACATACAACGAACAGGAAAGTGTTTTTAATATTCATAAGTGCAAGCTATAAATTCAAATTTTTGCGTCAAAATACGCTACTTTATTGGTGACCTGCTAATTTATAGAATTAATGAATTGTTAAGGTTTAATTATGGGAATGTTATATCGGGGTCATATCCGAATGTAATTGCACAAATAGGTTTTACACTATGTTGCACGTATTTCTTAGGATCTTATCGTCTTAGCATGAAAATAAAGATTTCACGTGAAGCCGTAAAGACGCAAAGGTGCAAAACTTTTTGATCTGTTATATTGTAGCTTTCTTAGTGTCTTAGTGTGAAGCAGAGGATGCTACTTTACATAGGTGTTAGTAAAATATATTTAATTTAGATTAGCCTAAATATTTGTTTTCTATTAACTAATTTATAATTTCGTAAATAATATGTTGATCTTATGGGGGGGCTAATTCAAAATCTGAATGTTTTTATAATACTGACAATGCTATCCGGTATGCTGAGCTGTGACTTCATCACACCCGGGCCCGTTGCCGAAAATGAAATACTTGACGGTCCGATCGAAGGACTCACATTTGAGCAGAATGCACTTTTTGTTGCAGGAGATGAGGCATTTGGTGCAACTTTTACATCCAAAACAGGGCTGGGTCCTATCTTTGTAGCCACTTCGTGCGGTAGCTGCCATGCCGGCGACGGAAAAGGTCATCCGTTTACTACCTTGGTACGTTTCGGACAGGCTGATACCACAGGCAATATTTTCTTAACCCGAGGAGGGCCACAATTACAAAACCGGGCCATTCCAGGTCATATGCCTGAGCAGATTCCGGAGGGAGCTACATCTGCAAAATTCACACCGCCGGCAGTAACCGGCCTGGGGTTTCT
>JADFHN010000019.1:12500-56384 GCA_022567155.1 Bacteroidota bacterium | reverse complement strand
GGTACCTGTCAACCTTCGACCTGACTTCTTCAGCTTCAGGCGCACGACCTGCCGCATTATAAAAACGCATCAGATTTGAAAGTGCCGAGTAATTATTCGGCCGCAGCCGCAAGGCACGATGATAACTGAATTCCGCCAGGTCTTCCCTGCGCAAGCGACGCCACGCGGCACCCATATTATTCCATGCATCAGTAAGTTCGGGATCCAATGCGAGAGCTTTTCGTAAATCGACAATCGCCTCTTCAAGATTACCCTCTGCTTCAGCTTCAATAAGTTCAGGTTTTAGCTGGTGGGTTGCGAGCAATGTGATCCAAATCTTGTACCTGATTTCCATCCAGGGATCATTGTTGTTCCGAGCTATTTGCAGACCTTCTTCCTGTATCTTATAGGCATCATCCCATTCTTTGTGAAACATTTTGGCCGCTCCATAATACATATATACGGCCAATTTCACTTGTTTGTCTCCCAACTCCTGAACTATTTCGAATCCTTCTTTAATTTTTTGATATCCTAAATCTGAATTCATATAAAATAATTCCATCCATCCTAATGGAATAAGCGTGAGTGCGCGATCTGCAATCCGTTGAGTCGTCGTCTCCAACGCAGTAGTTAAGATCTTGCGGCCAATCCCAACCATAGCCAGTATAGAAAAAAATTCGGCCAGACGGCTGGCTAATTTCAACCTCTTTGTGGCATCATTTTTAAGAATGTTGAGCGCCCCCTGGAGATTATTAAGTTCGAGGCTAAACCAACCGAGCCATTTCACGCTATTTCTTGTTCTTTCCTCATAGGCCACACCGGCTCTATCCAGGTAATAATTACAATAGCGTTCCTGAAGGGTACTAAGCTCCCCTTTTTGGGAAAGCTTTTCTGCTCCGTATTGCTTCATAATTTTCAATAAAGTGTAGTGGATTGCTCCGTTCCTTTCCACAGTCACAACTAAAGATTTATCTACCAGATGAGCTAAAAGGTCGAGAATTCCAAAATCGGACAAAGGTTCGTATCCACATACATTTTCAGCATCCTCCAGATCAAAATCCCCCGTAAATACGGAAAGACGATAAAAAAGAGTTCTTTCCTCCCCGGTCAAAAGATCATTACTCCAGTCAATGGTTGCAACCAGTGTTTGATGACGGGGTGGAGCTGTACGGATATCAGATGAAAGCAAATTGAAGTGATGAGAAAGCCGGTCAAGGATTGCTGCAGGATCTATAACCTTCACCCTCGAGGCTGCCATTTCTATGGCAAGTGGTATGCCATCCAGCCGTTGGCAAATGGAGGATACAATGGGTCCGTTCGACTCGTCCAACTCAAAACCGGGCTTATTCAACAACACCCTGTCTCTGAACAGTTGAACAGAATCAAATCCTATAATTTCATCTAATTTGGCAGTGGTTTCCGGGAAAGGTAAGGAAGGAGTTCGGAATGTCGCTTCACCCGGAATATTTATTGCCTCACGACTTGTAGTAAGAAATCGCGGTTCCTGGGTTTGGTTAATTAACAGATTCAGAATCCGGGCACATTCGTCGATGAGATGTTCGCAATTGTCAACTACCACCAGCAGTTTTTTGTTAGAGATTCTGTTAACTACAGTTTCCTCTATTGGCTTATCTTTTACCGGCTTCACCTGTAATACATCAGCCAAGGTATTCGCAACTAAACCGGGGTCGGTCAACTGAGCCAGAGCTACAAACCAGACTCCGTCCGGAAACAGGTTGAGGGACTGTCTGGCTAATTTGATCGCAAGCCGGGTTTTACCGCATCCACCCGGTCCTTGCACGGTTACCAATCGGTGGATTGACAAAAGCTCTTTCAATTGAGCTAATTCGTTTTCGCGCCCGAAAAATCGGGTAGCCAGGTTGGGAAGATTATGAGGAATGTCCTTTTTTACTACTTTGCCTTTTTCCAACATCTCTTCAGTTCCCGGTACAGTCAGACCTTCATTTGCAAGAGCGAAAACCTTTACGGGTTCATCGACATTTTTAAAAGGAAAATACCCCAGGGAAACGGTTTTAAACCCAGTATGGTTTTTGATTTCATCATATACTTTTTCCGACAGGAGTACACTGCCGGCTTTGCCAAGCGATTCAATGCGGGAAGCTAGATTCACAGCATCGCCGAAAATATCATCTTCAGTGACCATAACATCACCTATGTGTATCCCAATCCTGACCGGAATGGAAGGCTTGCCAAGAAATGCCAGTTGCATTTCCACTGCACATTTAACCGCATCCAGGGCACTGGAAAACATACTTAGTGTACCATCACCATAGTATTGCAAAATTTTACCCTCGTAATTTTCAGTGGCTGTGTTGAATATCTGGCGATGTCGTTCACGGATCAGGTTGGCTTTTTCTTCATCCTTTTGCATCAGGGCAGTATATCCCTCGATGTCTGTGAACATGATGGCAGCAAGCTGTCGTTGAGTCATGGATTAAAGTTAATCAAATTGGACAGGAGTTGCAAGTAAGCAATCTTCCTGGAAATCGCTGGGAGAATTGATACTAATCGGGGAACCCGACCTTATCCAACCCGTCTAAAGCCTGCCGGGCAGGCATCTCCTGATAGCGAGTATCACTTCTAATAGGTTCAAAAGGTGGTTCCACCTTGAGCCAGTACATTTCCACTTCGTGATCCTGGTAGGCTTTCTCGAGCCAATCAAAGGCAAGGTCGATTTCTCTCATTTTTGCATAGGACATGGCGATGTAGAAGGAATGGCTGTTTACCGACCTGTGTTTTTGTAGATCGTAAAGAAAGGCTCCAAATCCAACAGTAATGCATGGTATGCACCTTTAGACCATTATGACTTCATTTCCTACTTCCAGGGTAATGTCGTGATAACTACCACGGGAATCACTATTTTTAGGCCTCATGACCAACACTTCACAACCTACGCCGCATCTTGAACGAAAACTGGGACCCGTTATGCTATGGGGTCTGGGTGTCGGGTATGTGATTTCCGGCATGTACTTCGGCTGGAATCTGGGATTAGAAAAGGGGGGTACACTTGGGTTGGCGATTGCCACGGTCTTCATTATCATCATGTACCTGACCTTCACATTCAGTTATACAGAAATGGCATGTGCGATTCCGAAAGCAGGGGGTGCCTTTGACTACGGGATGAAAGCGCTCGGCAAAGATTGGGGTTTCTTTGCGGGGATGTCCCAGAATATTGAATTCATCTTTGCCCCTCCTGCCATAGCCCTGGCCATCGGTGCCTATCTTAATTTGTTTCTCCCAACCATTCCCATCCTGGCAATCGCAATAGCCTTCTATTTTCTTTTCACAACCCTTAATATTTACGGAATCCAGGCTGCGGCAACATTCGAATTGTTTATCACGGTGCTGGCTGTTTTGGGATTGGTTTTGTTCTTTTTCTCCACCGCTCCCGAATTCGAGCTGGACAACCTCAGGCATAATGCTTTACCCAATGGCTGGTCAGGAGTGTTTGCTGCCATCCCTTTTGCAATCTGGTTTTTCCTGGCCATTGAAGGTGTTGCAAACGTGGCAGAAGAGACCATCAACCCACAGAAAAATATTCTCATCGGATTCGGATCTGCCATTTTTACCTTGGTGATCCTCTGTGTCCTGACTTTCACATTTTCTGTAGGGGTCAACGGATGGGAAACTGTCGTGTTCGATCCTGCCACTAATGAAGCCTCCGATTCTCCACTGCCACTCGCAATGGCTGATGCCGTGGGAAAACACCACATAATGTTCAAACTCGTGAGCATTATCGGTTTGTTTGGTCTCATCGCTTCCTTTCACGGGATCATCCTGGTAGCGGGCCGTGCCTCCTACGAATTCGGACGCGTTAATTACGGGCCGCCCGTACTAGGGAAGATCAGCCCAAAATTCAAGACGCCGGCAAACGCGCTTCTTGTCAACATGGGCATTGGAATTGTTGCCTTGTTCACCGGCAAGACAGGAGAGATCATCACCATCGCCTGCTTCGGTGCGTTGAGTCTGTACATTATCTCTATGGTTTCGGTTATCCAGCTCCGGCGAAAATTCCCCGATATGGAAAGGCCGTTCAAAGTACCTTTCTATCCCGGTACCCCCATCATCGCCTTGGTAATTGCGACGATTGCCTTTGTAGCTGTGACGATTTATAATCCCATTCAGGCAATCATCTATTTTGGGATTTTAATTTTTACCTATATTTGGTTCAAACTTACAAACCATAGCCAATTTACCCATGGAGATCAAGGGACTGCTGACCATCGATGACCTGAAGACGAAAGTAAATTCGGAAGAGATCGATACAGTTATTTCCGCTTTTACCGATCACTACGGGCGATTAATGGGGAAACGATTTGATGCTGACTTTTTCCTGGAAAGTGTGATCAAAGAAGGTGCCCATGCATGCGATTATTTACTCACCACCGATATGGAAATGGAACCTGTTCCCGGATATGATTTTGCAAACTGGGAATTAGGTTACGGGGATTTTCATCTGGTGCCCGATGCTACTACCCTTCGTGTTGCCGACTGGCTTGAGAAAACAGCGATAATCCTGTGTGATGTCCACGATGAAAAGAAACACACCATTACCCCGGAAGCCCCGAGGTCCATTCTAAAAAATCAGATTAAAAAGAGTCAACAGATTGGATATGAGTCGTTTGCTGCATCAGAGTTAGAATATTACCTGTTTGAAAATGACTACCGCTCGGTCCACGAAAACAACTTTCAGAACTTGACGCCAGTTGGCTGGTATCTGGAGGATTATCACATTCTTCAAGGCTCGCGTATCGAAAAATACACCTCTGCAGCCAGAAGACATCTGAGAAATTCAGGAGTACCGGTGGAAACTTCCAAAGGGGAATGGGGATTAGGACAGCACGAATTGAATGTCCGGTATTCCAACGCTTTGGATATGGCCGACCGCCACATTATTTATAAACAGTGCCTGAAAGAGCTGGCGGATCAGCAGGGCTTGTCCATCACTTTTATGGCCAAGTTCCGTACGGATCAGGCCGGCTCAAGCTGTCATCTCCATGTTAGTCTCTGGAAAGACGGCAAGAATGTTTTCATTGGTAACGACAGCTACGGTCCTGTAATCGCTTCGAAAGAATTTGGATGGTTTCTGGGCGGGTGGATCAGGTACGTTAAGGATGTCATGCCTTTCTATGCTCCCACAGTAAACTCTTATAAACGATATGTTGATGCTTCCTGGGCACCTACCCGCCTTGCATGGAGCCGCGATAACCGCACCGTCGGATTTCGCGTGGTAGGTGAAGCGGATTCTTTACGCATCGAATGCCGGATCCCAGGTGCGGATTGTAATCCTTATTTGGCTTTTGCTGCTTCGATAGCCTCGGGATTGAAAGGCATCCGGGAAAAGATCGAGCCCCCGGAATGTTTCGAAGGGAATGCTTATGTCGCAAAGGAATTGAAACATGTTCCCAAAACCCTGAGGGAAGCTACGGATCATTTTGCACGCAGCGATTTTGCGAAAGAAGCATTTGGGAAAAAAGTGATCAGGCACTATTCACATTTCTTTGAAAGTGAGATCGCTGCCTACGACTCCTCCGTTACCGACTGGGAACGTCGAAGATATTTTGAACGAATCTAACCTTTTAAAAAGTAAATGAGATTAAAAGATAAAGTAGCCTTAATTACTGGCGCAAGCAGCGGAATTGGCAGGGCCTCAGCTCTTCTCTTTGCAAGCGAGGGCGCCAGGGTTGTTGTGGCCGATATAGATGAACAGGGAGGAATTCAAACCGTTGAATCCATTCAACAAGCGGGGGGTGAAGCCTCGTTTGTACTGGCAAATGTGACAAGTGATAATGATTGCAAAGGCATGATCGAACATGCCGAAAGCACCTTCGGCCGGTTGGACATCCTGTTTAACAACGCAGGCGTCATGGATTCTAATGATGACAACGTGGAAACTACCTCGGAAGAAACCTGGGATCTCACCATGAACATAAATGCGAAAGGAGTTTTTCTGGGATGCAAACATGGGATTCCAGCGTTGCGACGTGCGGGTGGGGGCGTAATTGTGAACACCGCGTCGTTTGTCGGTTTAATGGGTGCGGCTACACCACAGATCGCTTACACGGCAAGCAAGGGCGCTGTTATCGCGCTATCGAGAGAACTCGCTGTAATTCATGCCCGGGAAAATATCCGCGTTAACGCGCTCTGCCCGGGCCCACTTCGAACAGAGCTGCTTATGAAGTTCCTGGACACAGAAGAGAAAAAACAAAGGCGCCTCGTTCACATCCCTATGGGCCGCTTTGGCGAAGCCGAAGAGATTGCCAGGGCCGCGCTATTCCTGGCTTCTGATGACTCCTCATTTGTTACCGGAACGGAGTTTGTTGTGGATGGAGGAATTATGGCAGCTTATGTCACTCCTGAGTGATGTTCCATGTGTGATGTACGATGAGAGTGTTGATTTGGCTGAAGATTATTAGAAATACGATGTTGGTTAATGGCACTGATAAGAGTTTTGTAATTTCTGATTCAGGAAAACGAAGAATTCATTAAAATTTTGGCAAAATCTATTTCCACCACTAAAAAAAGCGAAATCGATAAGATATTTACGATGAAAACATCAATTATCAAACATTTGACATGAAAACAGCCCTGCTGGTTTGTGATCACGTACTCCCTCAGTTCCAGGGGGAACACGGCGGGTATCCGGAGATGTTTGGTAACCTGTTGCCGGATATAGATTTGGTATCATGTTTTGTATGCGATGGAGATTTTCCGGATATCGAGGAATTTGATTCGTATGTCATTTCGGGATCGAAATACTCCGTGTACGATAACATTCCATGGATTCAGGAGCTTAAAGATTTTACCCGCAAGGCATATGATGCCGGCAAGACGGTACTTGGTGTATGCTTTGGACATCAGATGATTGCCGAGGCGTTAGGAGGCAAGGTAGAAAGAGATGCAAACGGGATTGTAATCGGCGTTCATGAATTTGAGTTGCTGGAGAAGGAATCCTGGATGGAACCTTACAAATCTCCTTATAACATGTTGATGCTATGCCAGGATCAGGTCACGAAATTGCCCTCGAATTCAAAGATATTGTCAAAATCCCGGGATTGTCTAATTGCCATGTTTGCTTTGGGAGACCGCTTCCTGGGTATCCAGGGACATCCGGAGTTTACCAAAGAATACAATAGAGCTGTATTTGAAAGTCGGTCTGAGATAATCAGCCGGCACAAGATTGATAAAGCAATTGAAAGTTTTGTGAACGAACCGGATACATCTCTACTACAACGGTATCTCACAGGTTTCTTACAACGTGAATAACACCTTCTTTGGATTCTTAATCCAGGATCCTGACCAGGACACTAAGCTTCCAAACAAAGATTCCAAAAGTTTCTGAATAGCTAATAACTAAATAGTCTCTCAAAAGATCGGTTCTTTCATTCGGTAAAAATAACGAAAACGTAAAGCGCAGTTTTTCAATCGTTTACATTTTAGTTATATAAGAGAGTCTATCTATAAACTTGCAATATAGAAAAATTGCCATGCCTGCCGGTCAGCCTGGGGTTAGTAGTACTAATAAGAGAAAGGACTTTAGTCCTGTATAGTTGCAGATTGCAACCCTAATTTAAAATATAGCCTGGATGATTTGTAATTTATTGTATACCAATGTTTTGATACCTAAATGGGTAATTCTATAAATTTATTCAATTTTTCTTTGAATGAACGACTTTATGGACTGACTCTAAATAACCGATAATCATTACGAATAACTAAATCATAATTAAATGGCATTTACCCTATTAGTAATTGCCATAGCTAAACGAGATCATGCTGTCAATTACCGTGAAATAAAAGTTCGTCTATTTTGCATTTTTCAAGTTCCTAGTGCTCCCCTGCATAATCCAGGGCCGGCTCGCGATCACCTATTATCGGTTTATATACAAAGTCCTTGCCGCGTCTTTTTTCCAGTTCGGCTTTTGCTTTATCAACGATAGAAGGATCCTTAAAAATGTCAATTACCGTCATGGCCATCGTTTTGGAGGAGACCATCATCCCTTTTACACCCATACTTGTGCCACCGGCTGCCACGGCCTGCCAGCTATGCCCCGGAGTACCGGGAGGCCATGTGGCCGAAGACATACTTACCATGGGTACGATCCAGCTTACATCGCCTGCATCAGTAGAGTAATTCGCAGCTATTTCTGAAATTACAAATGGCTCTACCTGAGCTGCCATTTCAGGTGTCAAACCGTCGGATTTATAAGTTGTCATGAGCTTTTCAGCAAATTCACGCTCTTCAGGTGAATAGTTGACGCCTCCGACCATTGTAAGGTTCTTATACATGACTTTTGCCAGTACTGTATTTGGTAAAATATTGAAAGAACCACCTGTCAGTTCATATTCCATGGTAGTGCCTGTTCCCCGGGCTGCTCCTTCAGCCGCTTTTATAGATCTTTCCAAAATATCTTTGACCAATTGCATATCCGGATGTCTTAAGAAATAATAAACCTCAGCAAAGGCCGGGACCACATTGGGTGCCTCTCCTCCTTTCGTGATCACATAGTGGATCCGGCTTTCTGCAGGCACGTGTTCTCGCATGAGATTCATCATATAGTTCATTGATTCCACGCCATCCAGCGCACTTCTTCCGCGTTCGGGGGCTCCTGCTGCATGTGTGGAAATACCTTTAAATCGATATTTCACCGATGCTATTGCCAGGTTGGATGCCACTCTCACGGAATTCTGATTGCCTGGATGCCAGTACATGGCGACATCTACATCGTCAAAGAGACCATCCCTTGCCATATAAACTTTCCCTGAACCACCTTCTTCAGCTGGTGTCCCATATACTCGTATAGTTCCTTGTGAACCGGTTTCAGAAAGCCAGTTTTTTACTTCAACAGCTGCCGCCACTCCTCCCGTGCCAAAGAGATGATGTCCACAAGCATGTCCTGATTTCGTACCATCTTCCCGTTCTTTTTGGTAGGGTACGGCTTCCTGCGAAACACCGGGAAGCGCATCATATTCGGCAAGAATACCGACAACTGGTTTGCCGGAACCATATGAGGCAATAAATCCGGTAGGCAGAGATGCAACACCTTCTTCAACTTCAAACCCTTCTTTTTTCAACAGGTCCTGAAGGAGCACACAACTTTTGAATTCTTTGTATCCGATCTCGGCATGGTTCCATATTTGCATGGCCGTTCCGGAATACAAGGCCTGTTTTTGGTCAAGTGCATCAATAATTTTTTGCTTTTCTTTTGAGATTTTTTGGCCATGCGCGTATGCTGCCAAAAGTAGGAGGGTAGAGATGAGATATATTTTGCTTTTCATGATGCCAGGGATATTATTTTCGGGCAATATCTGTTCAATTTAGTAATAATGGCTAAAAGATGAAAGCTAATAATGGCAAAGATAGATTCTGACTGATTAAGGAATCAAACATCCTTACCTAACATTACTTTGATATCATCGATGTCCATTGTGATATCATCTTCTCCAATCTGGTCGTAGGGGTCTTCAAGATGTTCCTGGATATTGTCAAGGCTGATGAGAATAAAACTGAACAGAACAGGCATTACGTATCCTAACCCCTGAGTATAATCTGTTGCAATCAGGGCAAAGTATGGAGCGTAAATCACGGGGAAAGAGAAAATAAAAACTTTGCTGTATGCTCTGAGAGTTCGCGGGGTCCTATAATAAAAGATTACTTTCATTTTATCGATAGCCACAGTGAGCCGGGTCAGGTATTGATTGAGTCGGGAAGCAAATCTTCCAGCGAGTCCCTGATCTTTCAGGTAACGGACTTCTTTTGAGATTTCATCTAATTTTATATAAATATTTTTTTCAGGTTCATTTGATTTATCATGTGGGCTTTCCAGAAATACCTTTAATGCCTCGAAAAGCTCAACAATTTTTAATTGGAGCCTCTCATCATCCTCTTTCCGGAATTCATCCATCAGGTTTTTTGCAGACTGGTAAATCCCCAATGCATAGCCTCGTATCTCAGCCAGAGCTTGAAGGGCTCTTTCTCTTCTTTTATAGGCGCTGTTGATAGAAAAAACGATGGGGAATACGATGGCAATACCGACCAGGGTCAATGGAAAGTCGGCATAGATATCAAACTCAATACAAAGCCCGGTTGCAAAAACAGAGAGAATTGCAATAACTATAGTTTTATAGTTAATGATATAGGTTACGCTTCGTAGGAAATTCATAAATATTTCTCTGTTGGAAACTGCTCAATTTAATAAAAATAAATGGGGATTTCGTTTTTCCACATTTTAAAAGTGAATGATGACATTCAACACGAATACTAAATCAGTTTGAATAATATGGTAATACTGAATAACGTACCGGTTCCAAGGCCCTGGCAGAATCATTCATCATCAGGGAAGTGTAGCCGACAATGCCCGTAAACCTGCCTACCGGCAATCGGGCATTATAGCCGCCAATCGTCTTTCAAACATTATCTTCAATATTTAACAAAATAAGCGCATTTGATACTATGTCCTTAATTCCGATAAAGATTGGAAATCCGGACGATAAATCGGTAAATCCACCTTCGCCGAGTCTTAGGTGGCCAGGCATGATGGCAGCAAGCTCGCGGGATTGTGGCATTGTAGCAGTTTAAAGTTCAAGTTAAGGAATTCGGGAATTACTTGAAAGAAAAAATGGTTTATAATATCATAATATCCTAACCTGGACAAGCCAGAACCAAATTTTCAATGCAGGAACGAAATAAGTTATTTTTTCGTAATGGTAGTGATATGTTTTCGTGCCAATATTTTGCCAAAAATTACACGTATCTTATTAATAAGATACTAATAAATCCTTATGCAGTGTTCTTTGCTTAATTTTCAAGGGAACCTAATTAAATATACAATTATTAGCAACAATGAGATGGCAAATCATTTTAAACCAGCGTTTTTACCCACTCTTTCGCCGTAATTGTCGGCTTTGTTCATCACCATTCCAGTAGTTTGCAGCAAAATAGGGATATTGGAAAAACCAGTTCGCCTCAGTGACTGGGCGGTCCATACATTGGAGTTTTTGGGAAAATAATAACTAGTGCGTCCGGCAAAAAACTGACTGTCATCATAGATCCCGGGTTGGAGGGGGATGAGCTTGCCCTCTTCATTGAAATCAAAATGCTTCAACAAATATTGGGTGAGCGCCTCGAGCTCCTTTCTGGTGACTTGAAGTCTCACGGCTTCGGTGTTGTAATAATAGTTTTCCACATTTCCAGGTAATGGATTGACATGCAGTACGGAGGCGGTGGGCCAAAGGGCGGCTTTGATGGCATACCAAAGGTTGAAGCCCAGATCCTGGTAAAAATCACGGTCTCCCCAGCCGATTTCCAGGTAGGCTGCCTGGGAATAATCATACCCCTCAGGCCAGATTGAGTCGGGTAAACTGTAGCCCGGTACCACTACTACGGTGTGCCAACTGATGCTGGCCACATAGATCGTTTCCTTTTGGGGAATTTCAAGTGGAGGATTCACTAAGAAACCGGGTAAAAGGAAAAAGAGCAGTAGGGTTTTAATCATTACCTTGATAATTAAGCACCATAATTACAAATATAAGTTGTAGCCGACGATGTCGGTGAACATAATGGCGGCAAGAACTCGCCGTTGGCTCATAAATCACAAGTTACGCCCTGAAGTTACGTTTTCATATACTTCAAGGACAAATCGCAAATTACAAAATAATCCGAGGCCAAAAAATTCAAACTTATGTTCACACCCAGACCCCAGATGCAGGAAAGTGGCATTATATTTCACTTTCTAATGCGTACCGGCTGCGAAAATTACCTGACCATGAAAATAAATAGAAAATCCTTATTACCAGGCGATGAGAATAGGGCTTGTATTTAATCATGAGGATACCTGCAAAAGTTTGTATCTGGGGAGGTTTACTACCTGAAAGAACGTTGAGACTATTCTGATAGTCAGAGCTTAATCTTTTCTACCCGAAGACGGTTACTTATTACAGAAGGCAATACATTAAACCTTTGAGATAATGTGGTGGCAACCGCATCACGGAGCCGTACATCTGCATCCAGTTCATCCAAACCAGAATTACCCACCTTCTTTCGAAGAATTTCAATCCGAGGTTTAAGTCACTCGACCATTTCATACAATGGTTCGACAGGTACTAGCAATCTCCCGGCAAATTCATTCGCATGACGAGCAATCCACATTAACTCACCTTCATCCATTTCCCCGCGATACTTTATAAAATCTTCTGAGGTTTTGAAAATCGCCTCACGGTAAAAATCAGAATGAAGTTCACAGTGTCCTATCTCATGAGCTAATGTAAAGCGTAAGCGAGCATGAAAGAGATCCTGCATGTAAGTATCAGCGTCAATAATAATGGTCTGCATATCTTTTGAAAGCCATGCTTCTATATCATGTTCGGATCTTAAACCGGGTACTGCTCTGATTTCCATGTCCAGTTTAAACTCTATGATGCTTTCAATATCAACCGGACAGGCATTGGGATCATATTTTTCTCTGAATTGATCTGCTAAATCTCTTATGTGATCATAGGTGTACCATTTTTTATTTATTCTTACTGTTTTAGTGATCATTTGGTTAGCAACTCGATCAGCTTTTCTAGTTCTTCCTTTGTAGGTCTTTCACCTCGTACAGTCCGGTAAAATACAGGTAGCTTTTCGAGGATGTTTTCCTCGGGTTTTAAATGATCTGGGATAGCTTCAAACATCGCAAGATCTCTGAGGGTGGATACATCTTCTTCGCTCAGTTGGAGAGTGTCAGCAATTGACCGCAATACCTCTTGACTTTTGGGGGCATTTATTAATCCTCTTTCGATCTTACTCCAATTGGAGGGGTCTATTTTGGCTTGCTTACAAAATTGCCTTAAGGTCATTTCTCTCTCCATTCTCTTTTCTTTTACGAATTGATGAAAGTGTTTCATGGTTTGTTTTCGTTGGTTAGTTCATTGATTTTTTCATAATGTGGTATAAATATACCACACAGTGTGGTAAAAATCAACCACACAAAACTTACCTCTTTCTTGTTTTTTGCAATGCATGACTCAAAATCGCTAAAGTACCTTATTTATTAGTCTGTTTTTCAAGTACTTATAAATACAGGGTATTTCCTTTGCACAATACAGGAAGTAGGTTTTGCAGTAGAAAACCGACTAGTCAGATTTTAAATGAATTATGTGGGGGGAGTAGATCTGAAGGGGGCAGGGGTCTGGGATTTTGGTTTCGGTTTTGGCCGCCGCCGGGAGGTTAATATACAGTTACCTCAAAGATAAGTGTATGTGTTATGTTTCATATTTCATACTCCTATACAATCTCTTCAATAACAAGTACCCCATTCCATTAATCCAAACCTCTCGTGGTTGATTTATCCGGACAGTGTATTCATGTCCAATTTGCTGCTTTTGCGTTTGTCGTTTGGCCACTACATAAACCCAACCCCTGTTTCTCCCAATATATTGGATAATATCAGAAGTTTGGATAAAATAATTAGACTTTTACAGTGCCGCTAAAGCGCACAATACCAGGAAATCTGTCCACAAAAGATCATGCTTTTCTTTGAGTGACGTTTTTACTTTCTCAAGTCTTAACGGTAATGAAGTTGAAATATCACAATTATTGTTACTTTTTACCATTTTTGCTAACTATTTTGGATAATTAATAACGGTGATGTATCAGTGGCTAACTCCAAAGATCCACGATACAAGGAGTCTATCTTATGGAATTATGATGTGCGTAACTCTGTAAGGCAATTTATTATAGACAAAAATGCACCGAGCATGGCACACAGAAAGCATCTGTTAGACGGTAAAATATTGCCACTATTTTAGTCCCTCACACACCGCACGGACAACCCCTCGATATGCTCATATATGCCATAGTCGATGTAGCCCGAAATGTGAACCAACCGAAAAAACCACGGCCATGTGATATCCGAAATGGTGCCTTCGGTAGTCGTCCAGAATAAAGCCTCAGCTCCTTTATCCACGAAATAGGGCCAGTCATCAGTTAGCCTGCCCCCGGCAGGCAGACCGGTAAATAGCAGTGCGTCTATACCTCCATTGGTCCACCAATCGGAAGTCCATGATTTCAATGCCTTTCCAGCTGCATTCCTTCCTCCCGCCATTTCAATAAGGACCCTCCACTCGGGTTCAGTAGGCAAATGCCATCCGGTCAGACAAAGTCCTTGTGTTGTTCCTACATTCACAGTCTCAGGTGGATTATAGGCCATCATCTCATTCCACTGGTAAAGACCTCCATAGGTGTCGCAATTGGCTGGATCGTTTTCGTAGCAATATTTTTCAATAATTTCATTGTCTGCCTGGTCCTTAGAGCCATCTATCATGGTTCCAATGTTCAGGTTTTGTGCCATCCACCACTGGTTGTAAATTTTTACCGTCTTATAAATTGTTCCATCCCGGGAATCAGTGATTGTCCCCCTTTCAATGCGCGGCAGAGTGGTGAATGTTTTTTCATCTCCGTAGCCAATCCCCCCAATATTTTTGGCATAGGCTCTTACATAATAATCAGTTTCGGAGTGGAGCCCTTCCAGTTCCGTAACAATTGAATAGTAAGTATTATCGAAAACAACGTCTCCAAAACCGATAGCATCCTCGGTAAACCCCTCATTATTGTCAATAGTCACCCCCTGGACAATGCTCCACAACATACCTTTGGCGATAAGAGAATCTCCGCAATAAGCACAAATATTAGCCACCCCGGTCAACGTTGCCGAATTGCAGGTGATGAATGTAATGTCACGTGTGGTGACTAAAGGAAGTCTTGGGGCAACAATTTCTGGTGCACAACTTGCGACAAAAGCACCTGTAACTGTGAGAATTGATAGTATCCGTGTCATTATACTTTTGTTTAGTCTTTAACACATCTGACTGACATGCCGTTTTCCTTTTAACTCCAGCCCAGAACGCATTATTCCGCCAATTCGGGTGTCCAACCTGCGACCGAATGCCAAATGACAGTAAATCAGCAACTGACCTTCAAAAGAGTATCGCCTAGCTTAATTCCAGCATTCCAAAGTTTAAAGAATATTCGTTCTAACACAAACGGAATACCGCAAGTAGAGGAAATTTGATTAGTAGAGATACTTTCTATTAATTCAGCGTTTGCCCTATGTATTTTATTTTTGACCCTTGATATTAAAATAGTTATCTAATATAAGCATTTTTCTGGACCAAAAAACTAACGATCATGGCAAAATATTTAATAAAAGGTTCCTATACGATAGAAGGGACCAAAGGCTTATTGAAAGAAGGTGGCACTCGTCGACAAGAAATGATCACTAATCTGATTAAGAACCTTGGTGGTAATTTAGAATGTTTCTATTATACTATCGGAGAAGATGATATTGTAGTAATTTTTGAAGTTCCTGATCGGAAAAGCGCTCTTGCTCTGAGCATGGCGGTAACAGCCGGTGGAGGTGTTAACGTTTCGTTGACTGAGTTGATTGATCCCTCAGAGATCGACGAAGCTGCCAAAATCACCGTAGGGTACCGGCCACCTGGTGATTAGGTTCAAAGTTCAATGTTCGAAGTTTAAAGTTTGTCTATTGATAAACCCTAAATAGCATTGACCGTTTTGTAATCTAATTTTCATTGTTATTACTATTATTATACTGTCCTGTTTTGTGCAATGCATGACCCCACATGTACAGACCGACTTTAGAAGGAAACTGGCATTGGCCATGCTTTCGGTGATTATTTCAGCAGTCGTGTTTCTTATTCTGTTGTTAGGGTTTAGATTCAAAATCCCCAATCCCATGTTCATTCCTATCGTGATCGGTGTCTATTATATATTGTCCAAAGCCAATCTATTTAAGTAAGAATTGCAGATTTCTAATTAGAACACTGAACTACTTACAGTGTCCTTACACCTGGCTTCTTTTTCTTAAACGCCTTAAAGACCACGGAGCCAATCAGAAAAAATACGCACCTATTCCACCCACAATGGTAATTCCAAACCAGCGGCCGGTAAAAGTATCCAAAATCACATCATATGGATGTTGAAATTCGTTTATTTTTAAGTGAGACAATAATTGATAATGATCAAATTTGGTTTGTTTTAATTTAAATAATTCAGTAATTAAACTCAACAGACAGCTGCTACTTGAGCTAATGTTACGAAGAATGTAATTCACATTCCGTGTTGGAAAATGGTTTATTAACTTCAAAATATTGTTATGGGTGTACTACAACCATTTAGGCATTCTTAAAATAACGGATGGAGATAATATTTGTTTATAATGCCAGATCAGATAAGATAAATAAGTTAATCGACTTTGCTCATAAAATAATTAGTCCATCTACTTATTCCTGTGATTTATGCACCCTTACTCATACAAATTTTGGACAACGGAAAGATTGGAAAGCATTCCTTGAAAACTCTTCTTACCTATTACATGTATATTATAAAGATCAATTCGAGAAAAAATTCAAAAAGACTTTTGAATATCCCATCATTCTAAATTTAGTCGGAGATGAGATTAGTATAATTCTTGACAAGAATGAAATAGCTAAGATTGATAATTTACCAGACTTGCTTAAAGAGGTTTTAATCAAAACGGGGCATCAAACCCCATAACATTTAAATCAAATGCTGTCCTTTAAGAATTAATCCAGGTCAGTAAAATTTTGAAGGCACATCCCCCTATTACAACGCCTCACAGCAACTCAATCTTGAATATATGAAAATTATACTACTGAATTATTGAAGCGCTGATAAATAAAAACCTCGTCTTAATATATTAACTTTAACGCTCAGAAATAAACAGTTTAATAAAAATCAAATTTCGCTCTCTGAACTTAGACCAACCACCTATTTTTAACTCCTCACGGCACTCACTCTCGAATATGAAAATTAAAAGAAGGCAAATCTTATCATACAAGATGAAAAGAAACAGTTGAAAAAAATCAAGTCTCGCTCTGAGTTTAATGGGCCTAAAATGGTAAACGTCATAAAATGATAAGTGCCCTAAAGGATAGTCAAAAATCTGCCTAGTGTTGGGCATAGTGACAGCATAATTCAGTTTAACCGGTCTTGGAATATATATAGTGTTATCCCATTCGGGTCAGTCAGTCGAAAGCTACGGTGACCCCATTTCTGGTTGGTTAATTCCTCTTTAATGGGAAGATCCTTATCTACAGCAAGCCTATACCAAGCATTTATATCTTCCGTTTCAATAACCATCATTACACCTTGCGGCGCATTGTAGTCCCATACGGAAGTTCTTTGGGGTGTCGAGGAAGTCCTAGAACTTCGATAATTCCGGAGGCAGCGCTGAATAGAGTCCCACGTGCATCTGGCCCGCGGTCCCATGACCCAACAATGGGCAGCTCCAACCCATCGCGGTAAAAAGTTAACGTGGCCTCATAATCTCTCGCGAAGAAAGCGAAACGAAATTCACCGGTTGACATATTAACCTCCTATTTAACTACTAATTAGATTGCAATATCGCAGTCTAACACTCATCAGAGTTTATTTTATTATAATCTACTTTAAAAATTAAGATAAAAACAACTTGCATAACATGGTGTCGCGACTACCTCAATCCCCTAAGGGGAATATTATTTTATAAAACTAACCATTTAGATTTTATTATATAATTATTGAATCTTTACCTCCACCATAAGCCAGAAGCATTCGATCATTAACCTTTGTAGATAGCTCATTTAGAATAGAATAATCAAAATCAATATCCTTTACTCTTAATCTTAGACATTCCAAAAGCCTTAAACCCGAGCCGTATAGCAAATTTGCCACAAACCAATAAACACCATGTAAGTTGGATAAGACATTTTCGACTTCTTCTTTTGTGAAAACCACAGGAATATGTTTCGATCGCTTTGCCTCACAAATTTCTCTCCAATCTCAATTTCCATATCCAAAACATTACGATATAAGAAAAGAATAGCATTTAATGCTTGATTTTGAGTAGATGCAGCAACATGCTTTTCACATGCCAAATAAGATAAAAAATTGTTTATTTCATTACTACCCATTTCTGCAGAATGTCTTTTTTGATGATAATAAATATATTTCTTAATCCATAAAATATACGTTTTTTCTGTTCTATGACTATAATGCCTTAATCTTATTTGCTCGTTAACCTGTTCTAATAATTTTGGTTTTGACATTTTTTTTATATTTTTAGATTAAAGATATAAAAGTTGTTCATTGCAGTATTTGTGCAAAGCAATATTTTGTTAATATACTATAAATCAATTAGTTTAATAATCGTCTAAAGAGTGATAGACTCCAATATTGCAGTCTATTTATTTAATAGTTAGGCTTTACAATAGTTTGAACATTATGGGTATTGAACTGGAACTTTACATTCTCCTTGTGTTTCTTATTCTGGGCTCATCGATCTTTGCGGTCTTCGAGGTTGAGACAGCGCGTTGGCGCAAGGTGCTTAAAGGGCTCATCGTCTGCGGCGGAACAGTTGGCCTTTATTATGCAGTGGGCCATGTCGAATTAGTTTTTCCTGTTGGCGCTGGTGCCATTGGAACGGCATTCCATTTCTGGTGATGCCGAAAACACAACATCGATCCGATCCACACAACCCCGCGACGTAAGTATTACGAGCTGAGGGGTTGGGATTGGCCTGAGGATTAGCAAGGTCATCTAAAATGTAAGTCAGGCAATTTAAACACATAGCCGTCCTATTCGTAGCTTGTTGATCTCCCATTGGTTGGAAATGGGCAATTGTGTATAAGGCATACTGAGCCGGAATTGGCGGTCGGAATTTGGTTTTGAAATCAACGTCTCTCGACGCCCATTCTGGTGGGTTTGTTTTTCGAGAAATCGAAGTTATTTTTTTCAAATCCCTCTGCACTGATGGAAGAACAGAACTTGTTACAAATTAGAAAAACTTTTTAATTTGCACAAAACGTTAATAATTATTCTAACAAAAAAGTACATATTAAAATTTCTTTTACTTATTTTTATAATGGTTACTGAATGGGGCAACTTTACTTGCTAGATGGAATAATCAGTTAAAAATGGATCTTAGCCAATAAGAATGATTATGAAGAAAGTTCTGATTAGCAGACAAGGAAGGGTTGGCAATAATTGCTGTCTTATTTAGGCTAAAAACTCATATAATCAATTCTTTTTAGACATGGATTATGTAGACAATATAAAATAATTAAATCAAGTTAATAAGTAGTGTATTATGAATAAAATAACCAACGCAAAAATCCTGTGTGTACTTTACGACGATCCGGTGGAAGGCTATCCGACGAATTATGCTCGCGACGATATTCCTAAGCTTGACACTTATCCTGACGGACAAACTTTGCCGACTCCCAATGTCATTGATTATACGCCTGGCACACTTCTCGGTAGTGTTTCCGGTGAGTTAGGACTACGCAAGTTCCTTGAAGACCGTGGGCATACACTTGTCGTAACCTCCGATAAAGATGGCCCTAAATCTGTGTTTGAGAGAGAGCTTGTTGATGCGGATGTGGTGATTTCTCAACCCTTTTGGCCTGCGTATCTTACTGCAGAGCGGATAACAGAGGCACGGAAACTTAAGTTGGCAATCACGGCTGGTATCGGTTCAGATCATGTTGATTTACAGGCAGCGATAGACCATAAGATTACAGTTTGCGAAATCACTTATAGTAATAGCATCAGTGTGTCGGAGCACGTCTTAATGATGATATTGGCGCTTGTTCGTAACTATATCCCCTCGTACAACTGGGTAATCAAAGGGGGATGGAATATAGCTGATTGTGTTTCTAGGTCGTATGATGTTGAAGGAATGAATATTGGGTCTGTTGCCGCAGGTCGTATTGGACTTGCTGTACTCAAAAGATTGAAACCTTTTGATGTGAAGCTTCATTATACTGACAAACACCGACTTCCTCATGAAATTGAAAAAGAGCTCAACCTGACTTTTCATGAGAGCGTTGAGTCAATGGTAAAGGTATGTGATGTCGTGACGATAAACTGCCCACTTCATCCTGAAACGGAGCATATGTTTGATGAGGAAATGATTAGCAAAATGAAACGCGGTGCGTACCTAGTTAATACAGCTCGAGGAAAGATTTGCGACCGCGATGCTATTGCAAGAGCATTGGAAAATGGGCATTTAGCTGGCTATGCAGGCGATGTCTGGTTTCCGCAACCTGCACCCAATGATCATCCGTGGAGGACAATGTCTCACCACGCAATGACACCACATACCTCAGGTACTTCTTTATCAGCACAGTCAAGATATGCTGCAGGTACCAGAGAGATACTGGAATGCTGGTTTGAAAGCAAGCCTATTCGGAATGAATATCTCATAGTTGATGGAGGGAAGCTTGCCGGTATGGGCGCGCACTCCTATAGTGAGGGTAATGTCACCGGTGGCTCAAATGAAGCTGAAAAATTCAAGACTACCAACTAATTTCATAATCAAAATGAAAAGATGGCATTATGGCAATAATGATAACGGATGAGTGCATCAATTGTGGCGCTTGAGAACCAGAGTGCCCTAATATGGCAATTTATGAAGGAGGTATTGAATGGTCCTGAGCAGGCGGAACCAGTCATAAAGAAGTAAAAGGCATGATGGTAATATGATGGACGCTGATACTAAAATGGAACCTATTTCAGATGAGTTCTACTATATAGTGTCAGATAAATGTACCGAATGTAAGGGATTTCATGATGAACCTCAGTGCGCTGCTATATGCCCGGTTGACTGTTGTTTTGCCTATCCCTGATCATGCAAGCTTTCTTGCCAAGAGGAGAATAATTGAAATTAAGATATTAATTCAAAAATATTCTTAATTAACCTCATATACCACCAGCGAGGTAAGTTACATTCTGAACTCTTTTAAAAACAGTGACCCAGAGCTAACTTTAGTAGATTCTGATTATTTTTGCAACTTGTTTTAATAACTGATAACTTAATAAATAAAATGTAATTGATTCCAAATGACTAATTTATCTAATAAAACATGTGAAGTATGTAGGGTTGGAGCACCACAGGTAACCCAAAAAGAAATTGACTCTTTTAAACCTCTAATTCCCGGTTGGAAGATCACCACTGTAGAAGATGTCAATCATCTTAATAGAGTTTTTAAATTCAATAATTTTATAGAGGCAATTGCTTTTACCAATAAAATTGGAGATTTGGCAGAATCTGAGGGCCACCATCCAGCTATCCTTACAGAATGGGGCAGTGTAAAAATTTCCTGGTGGACTCATAAAATTAATGGATTACACGTAAATGATTTTATCATGGCCGCCAAGACCGATGAATTATTAAAGTAAAATAACAAGAATGTTGCAGTTATTCTTTATCAATCAACTGCGCGGTGATACGTAGGTTATTGCCCGATTTTCTTACACTGCCCTCCAAAACATACCGCACATTTACTTCTCGTTCCATTTCACGAGTATTTTTCCAGGAAGACTTAAAAGTCATTGCTGAGCTCCTGGAGATCACCAGTAAACCATGAAGTTTAGAAAGATCGGTATTAATTTCTTCTGTGATGCCGTCGCAGAAATACTCTTGCTCCGGATCATTGCTTAAATTAACAAAAGGAAGGACAACCATTGATTTTTCAACTGTCTCCGAAATAGGTGAAACATGAGCAGAATAACCTATTTGATAAATCTTAATCAAGAAAAATAATAAAAGTGGTCAATCTATGAATGATACTTGGGCAAAGCACCATAAAGCCACAGGTATTTAATGCGTGTTGGCTCACCACAAGATATTGTTGTTGAGGGATACTGAAATTAACTGAGGATACTAAAACTAAATTAGTTTTCAATGTTTTAAAACAGACGGATGAACCTCTGCTTAATGTGTCGGATTATTTTTGCTGGGCCATTCAAAATGTATTTGAGAAAGGTCATATCAGGTACTATAATTTTTTCAAAGACAAAATATCAACAATTATAGATCTTTATGATTTTGATGCTTATGGAAAGCATGGATGGCCAAACTATTATGGGAATAAGATTCCACTAACTGCAAAAAATAAAATTAGCCCGTTATCATACTAAGTCAGATTTTAATCTAACAATGGCATGGAGCCAACGTTCATGTGTAACAGACTAACACTACAATACTACTAAATTATACGAAATTGTGCAAAAAATGTTGATAGCATTAAAGATTTCTACACTCTCAGCGTCTCACCCTAGTGGTATCTAAATATTGATCAAAGTCACGTTAAAAGCCTTCCAACCGGTTCACCTGCCAAATGTAGGCTGACAGGGACTCTATTAATATTTTGGGAATCAGAATCTCAGAGACTTCGGATTGACTCTTCTAAGGAGGATTATTATATTGCAATACAACAACTACGCCATGAAAATCATCTGGTTGAAGCCTATAATAGCGCTAAACTCAGAATAACAAAATTAACAGAAATGGCATCATTTATGTAAATATAAATTTGATGATGAAGTTTCTGCCAATCTTACTTCTATCAATGGCTCCCGCCCTCACGGTATTTAGCCAGGACAGCGTAAATGAAGAACAAGAACAACAACAAGGAGATATGCTGGAATGGGAGCTGGAATTAAGTATGGGTTATGGGCGGGCCAATGAATTGAATATGTTTAATAATAATAAACCTTACATTCCTGGAGGAGGCTTTGCATTTAATCTTGGATTTCGTGTATATGTTAACTATAATTTCTCCGTCGGTGTTCATTTCAAAGGATACACAGATGTTATAAATAATTACGACACTTACGCAACAATGGGATATCCCAATGATACCAATTTGATTTTGGGAAATTTCAATATAGGACTTAATATGCGATACACATGGGGAAATCAATGGCAACCCTTTGTTTTTGCCGGCCCCGGATTTGTATTTGGGGTGATTTCATCATTGTATGATTCCGAATCGTTCAATGAGTTTAGAGGTTTGGCTATAGAATTTGGAGCAGGACTGGGATATATGGCCTTTCAGAGTACTATGTTTTCCCTTACCATGTCGCAATCCATGGGCATGGCATGGTGGGTTTATGAACCTTCGTATGCGGCTTATAGCAATAAACTCAATCCGGGCTATTTTACCATCCAGCTTGGTGTGTCATACTTTTTCAACTAATCAGAAGGTATCAATATTTACAATTACCCCGTTAAAAAAATAATTTATTTCATACCGGAAAATGAAAGTAAATATTAACCGTGTTTTCCCGGCGCATTTCCGTGAGTTTACAGTCCAATTAAATGATAACACCTTTCTGTTGTGCCCAATACTGCCGCAAGGCAGTAGCTGAGCGCCCTGCAGTGTGCTACAGAAATAATTCGATGGTAAAAACCTTTCGCAAGTCATTAGTGCTCAAATGTTTGACAAAACCACAGAATTTTTGCGGAAAACCTTGGGGCGTTCTTGACTTTTTGGTTCGTTTTGTGTCAAGACAAAATGAACAAAAGAAATTTAAAAAGTGTAAGACAGAATAATTTCCAATGCCGTTCCTAAAGAATTATCTTTTTTAGACTTTATTACCAGGGATTCACCTCCCAGGATATTTCGAAAAACAGGCCCGAATTAAAAAGTGCAACACCCAAACTCAAAAATGATCCTTGATTATCAATGACTTACATGTAATTTTTTAATAGGTGACGAATACTGGAGCAAATTTTAGGACAGTGCCAGGGGCTACATGGTCTCCTCCAATAATTGATCAAAAAGTTCTTTTTTTATGCCCAGGGGTTGCTTAACTAACGGACCGTTTAATAAAACAGGTTCTGTATCCTCATAAGTCGGTTTATCCACTTTGTAAACCAATCCTAACGGGATACGATCACCGAATTCCATTGCTGTGGTCATCGCATCCGGCAAATCTGTCAGATCCCGATCAGGTGCCTCATCTTCTAACTTATAAATCCGCTCTTTAAACCAGGAATACGTATTGAGTTTGTTGTAAGTGACACATGGACTGAATACATCGATAAATGCAAAGCCCTTATGCGCGATACCTTGCTCAATTAGCGATGATAAATGTGCTGGTTGACCGGAAAACCCCCGCGCAACAAAGGTTGCTCCCGAAACCAAAGCCAGCATAAGAGGATTTATAGGTTGTTCAACATTGCCTCTGGGAGTGGTTTTTGTTTTGTGTTCTTTCATGGTTGTGGGAGATGCCTGTCCGGTTGTTAACCCGTAAATTTCGTTATCCATAACAATATAGGTTAAATCCAGATTCCGGCGCATGGTATGGATAAAATGGCCTATACCAATTCCGAACCCATCACCATCGCCACCTGTAATGACCACTTTTAAATTGTGGTTTGCTAATTTAGCTCCTGTTGCTATAGGTAGTGCCCTGCCGTGCAAGCTATGAACGCCATAGGCATTTACATATCCGGGAAGATTTGATGAACATCCGATTCCTGATACTACCAGCATTTCATGTGATTTTATCTCTTTTTCGAGCGTGGATTTTCTGAAGGATGATAATACGCCAAAATCACCACAACCAGCGCACCAATCGGGACTAACTTCCACTTCACGAGTTTTGACGGTTTTTTCAGTAATAGTATTTGCTGTAATCATTATTTGTTAAGTCCTCCTCAATGTTTTAGTTATAACATAAAATAATTAATAATCTTATTTCTAATTAGTTGGATCCCATTTATAAGTGGAACCTGTTTCTACTCCAATGGTCAGTTTTCCTTTCACTTCTCCATTATTTCTCTCACTAAGATCCAATACCCAAACCGGTTCTCCATACCCATTTTGTGAAACTTGAATAATTTTCGACGGACGAAGCTTATCCTTGATATGAACACGAATATAATGGTAAGCCATTTCACGTGCCTCATCTTGTGTAACGTTCAAGTCAAGAGGTTCACCATTAAGAATACCTGCAACCCGTTGTGTAATCATTTTTGGCTCGAATGGTTCACCATCGTATTTTAAGATGGTGTCCGAACAAGAGAAGCCTGTTTCTGCCTTCAAATGCCTTGCAAATTGCCCGGTGGCATTCACTTCCACAACAATGGTTGTTTTGCACTTGTTCAGGATTTGAAGAGCTTCTTTTGAATGGAACGGAAGCAAGTATCTGAAATGGAGCTGGTTTGCATTGATTCCTTTCGATTCCAATTGTTCAATTGTCTCACGAATTACCCCCCAGGTCGAACCCCATCCAATCAGTGTTACTTCCGCATCCTCGGGTCCTTCAAGCTGGGGTGGTTCAAACTCATTGAGAACTCCATCTAACTTACGCATTCGTTTTTCATTGATTTTGCGTCTTATCGCTGTATTGGTAAATACATCGCTGATTATTACCCCGTCTTCGTCATGATCGTCAGTAGCGGCTACATAAACCATCCCCTCGCTGCCAATGAGCGGGCGGGGTGATATACCCGAGGAAGTGAAAGCGTAGCGTTTAAATCCATCTTTATCCTTCATGGATGGAGGAGCTTCTTCCAGGAGCTCACCCCGTTTTATAATGACGTCATGCGACCAGGATCCCGTTTCTATGGTCTCATAATTTTCACCCATTAATAAATCTGATAAAATTATTACCGGGAGTTGATATTGTTCGGCAATATTTAGGGCTTCTCCAACAATATGGTAACAATCTATCGTACTTTTGGGAGCCATTATTACCTTGGGAAAATCACCTTGAGATGCACCAATGGCTTGATTCAAGTCACCTTGTTCTGTTTTGGTAGGTAAGCCGGTGGATGGACCTCCACGTTGTACATTAACGATAACAACCGGCGCTTCGAGCATACCTGCTTCACCTATTGCCTCTGTCATGAGAGCAAAACCACCGCCTGAGGTTGCACACATAGATCGAACACCGGCATATCCTGCTCCAATTGCCAAATTCACTACAGCAATTTCATCTTCCGCTTGTTTGACAACTACACCACATCGTTCACTATTTGCGACTAACCAATGTAAAATATTTGATGCGGGACTCATTGGATAGGCTGCGTAAAATTTTAAGCCTGCTGCAACTGCACCCAGTGCCATGGCAGTATTACCCGAGTAAAAGGGTTTGCTTATATGAGTAAAATTCCAGTCGATGTTAATTTTTGAAGAATCAAAATTTTCAAGGGTTGTCTCGTATCCTATTCGAGCCACATTAATGTTCTGATCAATTATTTCCTGACCTTTATGTTTAAAAATATCACGTAAGACTTCCTCCAATGTTTTAAAATCAAGGTTCACCAGATAAAATAATGATCCAAGCATCATTGTGTTTTGCATGATCGGAATTAATTTACCCATCTCGGAGGTAAGCTCTTTGAAAGACAGGGGAATTACATAAACATTTTCTTGAAGAAAAGATATGTCACAGGTAACTTTATCAGAATTAAAAATGATCACACCACCGGGTTCAACTGCGGGTGCATGTCTTTCAATGCTATCCTGATTCATCGCAAGAAAGGCATTGAAATGATCACCATAGCACAATTCCTTTCTTTCACTGATACGAAGTTTTAGAAAAGTATGACCCCCGCGGATCAAAGACTGAAAGCTATTATAGGAAATAGTATACAGACCAAGTCGATTTATCACCCTTGCCAGCAGATTCCCTGATTTATCGAGACCGTCGCCAGCAGCACCTCCAAATCCAACAGTGATCTCGTTGGATATTTTTGGTAGATTGCTAGATTTTTCTTGTATATTTTCCATAAATAATCGCTCCTCTTCAATTTAAATTATTTGTATAATAGTATTTAATGTGTTAAAGATAATCATTTTAGAAAAATTTAATATAATACAAAAAATATGCACCTTTAATAATTTCTAAATATGAGACCAATTTTGTGAGACTATTGAAAGCAAGTATGGGTCTAATTTGACTACCCCTTGGATTTATTATACTATTTTATCATGTTTATATGCCGAGTCCATTCTAATTCTTCTTTTGAAAAGGTGACTTCTGACATGGGTTAAGTGTTAATGTGTTTTAACTCCTCCTGCTATAGCTGGAATAATACTAATAACCGTATCTTGGTCTACAATAGTGTCCTCTTGTTTCAGGGACCTAATATCGTTATCACCAACATAAATACGAATAAATTGCCTTATTCTTCCTTGGGAATCAAAAAGGTGATCTTTAATTTCAGGATATATTTCCGTTAGCTCTAGTATTGCCTCTTTCACTGTATCCCTTTTTGAAATCAGGAATCTATTGTTTTTAGAGAATTTTCTTAATGGAGTAGGGATTATTATTTTAGCCATAATTATTTAAGTTTTATTATTTCTTCCTGCTGAAATTATTTCCTTTTATTTAACTGCCAGGATGTTGTGTCTGCAGTATCTCCCTTTACTACCGAAACAATGTGGGTATTCCCAATAATATGTTTAATTGAGCTTAACCTTCTTAACAATCCTGCTTCATCCTTTTTCAGCACCATATTTCTCAAAAATCAAAAAAGTCCTTCCTGATTCAGGGAAAACCTTGAAAAGTTAAAATTGTATCAAACTTATTATTATCTTCTCCGCTGATTAAATCTTTGTGACAGCAGCATTGTTACGGAAAAATAATTAAACCGGATTTTCATTCTGGTTGGTATTGTCATTATTCCAAGTTATTTCCAATCTGCCATGGGGTCCCTGGGATCAGTTATTGTTTCACCTCTTATTTTTTTCTGCAATTGAAGAATCCCATATAAAAGTGCCTCCGGCCTGGGTGGACATCCTGGAACATATACATCTACCGGGATTATATGGTCTGCACCTTTTACTACCGAATATGTATTATAATAAAACGGGCCTCCTGATATTGCACAAACTCCCATGGCAATAACATATTTCGGGTCGGCCATTTGATCGTAAAGTCGCTTTAGTACCGGTGCCATTTTGTTCACTATAGTTCCGGCAATTACAATCAAATCAGCCTGCCGTGGAGTGGCCCTAACCACTTCTGTCCCAAATCTTGCCCAATCATGTCTTGAAGCTCCTGTTGCCATCATCTCTATGGCACAACAACTGGTACCGAAAATAAGTGGCCATAATGAATTGGACCGTGACCAATTGATGATACTATCGATTGAAGTAACTACAAAATTGCTTCCCGGACCTTTATTTATTTCGCCGGGGAAATTTTTCAATAGGTCTTCTTGTGTTTTTGGGTCTATATTTCCAGAATTTATTCCCATTTTAATGCTTTTTTTACGATGTAAGTTTAATTTTATGTAAAAGAAAAATTAAAAAAGATAGACTATCGCCTTGCTTCATAATTTTTTTATTAAGGTGCTTCTAAACCAAAAAATTCATAGTTCTTTCGTATAGAATCATTCCATTCATCTGGAACATCACTTTCTTCAAAAATTGCATCTACAGGACAAACTGGTACACAGGCATCACAATCAATGCAAACATCTGCATCGATATATAATTGTTTTCCTTCTGGATCGAATCCGGATTCTTTGACTTCTTCTCCGCTTCCTTCCGTGTTTTCAGGGCCGTGTATACAATCCACTGGACAAACGTCGACACATGCAGCGTCACAAACAGAAACGCAGGGATCGGTAATAATATAGGGCATAATTATAGGTTTATATTCTTATAATAATTGATGAATAAAAAAAACAAAGAGTTATAACAGATTTTTTAAATTTCGCAATATAATATAAAATTAATTTATTGGTTAATTATATCTTTTGTAAAGCGCAGGTGACATCATCTTCTGAGCCTATTAAATTCTTTAACGTGACTTTCTCCAATATCTGATCTATGGAATATTGCACTGTCTTCCAGAGTGACCGTATTGAACAATCAATGGAATTGGTGCAAAGATTGAGTGCACCAGTGTGTTTCATACAAAAATCATCATCATATAGCGCTCCCCCCAATGATTTAAGCACATCATTAACATTAATTTGATTAGCGGGCATAGCTAATACGTACCCCCCTACATGCCCCTTTGTGCTGTTAATGTATCCAGCCATCCTAAGTATTCTTGTTAGTTTGGCTACGCTAGCATGAGACATTCCTTCTGACTTACTAAGCTGTGGAATACTTAATCCCTCATTCTCATTTTGACGAGCAATTCGGAGTATAATTCTTAATCCATACTCGTCTTGTGCAGTAATTTTCATAGTTATATATATTGTTAATGAATGACTTATACCTGAAATTCGGACAATTTTTAAACCACAGCTATACTTCCATTGTTTTACCTTTTCAAATCACTCTGCACTGATGGAAGAACAAAACTTGTTACAAATTAGACAAATCTTTTTGATTTGTACAAAAAAGTTAATGATTATTTTAACAAAAATGTACAGATTAAATTTTTTTCTTATTTTTATATTAGGCTATATGCTACAACTCGCTCCCTCAGTCACCTGCGGGGGACTCTGAGGAGGATGAGATCTATCAGTAACACTTTTAGGAAGGATTGCTGTCAACAAATCAGTTGCAGGTCAAGGTTTTGACAGTTATTACTTATGGATTCATTAACAAGAAGTTATGATGTATCTATCAGTGAAATTGGTTCAATGACAGTAGTAGTTGGTCCTTTTGATGTACAGGTAATCCTATTTTATGATAAATATGGCTTTAAATTATTGCTGGATAGTAGGAAAAGGTTTTTGCCAATGAATACTAACTCAGAAATGTTTGCAAAATAGAAAGGCTGCTAAAAGCGTAAGCTGGGATTAGGTGGTAAAGGAAAGTTTTCTGATCTATAATGGCATTCGTTCTGGTGGACACCTAAATTGACATTTCGCTTATACTTGAACGTTATCTGCCTTCGCCGTAAGGTATCTTAACGGCCAGGCCCAATGCCCCGGCACGGTCAGGGTAGTCCGTTATCAGGCCATCTACCTCCATCTCAACCATCTTTTTCATATCCGCTGCTTCATTCACTGTCCAGGGGACCACTTTAATTCCGGCTGTATGCAGCGCTTTCACTTCGGCGCTGTCAAGCATCTGAAAATACGGGCTGTAAATATCCGGTTCGAATCCAAGCTCTTCGATATTCTTACGCCACGTTTTAACATTTGCCACCAGGACGGCCAGCCTGGTCCCCGGATAACGTTCATGCCAGTACCGCAGTACCCTGAAGTCAAACGATTGGATGATCACCCTGTCAAGGTTGAGATACCGGTTGATCTGATCGTAAACCAAATTGGAAAAAACTTCCGGTACTGGCTGAAATAAACCGTCATCCCCCGGAATACTCTTGATTTCAATGTTATAATTTACGAGATAGCCGGTGTAGCCTTTCAGGTGTTTTTCCACGGCTTTTATTACCTCGCTGAGCAATGGTTTATATACCGGTATTTTCTCCTGTAAGGGAAATTCAGAGACAGGTTTGCTGCCACAGTCATACTTTTTAATCTCCCCATAGTTCATTAGAAAGAGGTTATGCTCCCTCGCTGCCTTTTTTGGAATCTCCATGCCGTCCGGATCAAGGCAGATTGCTGATTTAAAATACGGATCGTGCGAAACCACGACCATGGAATCTTTGCTGATCACAACATCAATTTCGATGGTGGTTACACCCAGGTCAAGCGCTTTCAGAAAACCCGGTATGGTATTCTCCGGCATCAGGCCCCTGGCTCCGCGATGTCCCTGGAGATCAAAATCCTGTGTATAAGATAGTGTGGAAGACAACATCATAAACGTAATCAAAATGATTCTTAATGTTTTCACAAATGTCATTTTAGGCAAAAATTTAGCTATTTTGGAAAGTTTTATCAACAAAATCAATGGAAAACATCAGGAAATTTTACTGGATCTACATCGTACTTATTACAATATTGGTAATAAATATGATTGTGAAAACAATAAATCCCTACTATTTCAATTTAGTATTCACAGCAGTGTTGGTGGTGATTACTACACTGCTTGGCCGAAAAACGGGAATAAAAATACCGGTACTTGTAACATTGGCCGCGTTGAATCTTCTGTTAATCATAACCATGTTTTTTATTGTCTGGAACTGATAACTGCATGTATAAGAACATAAAACCCATACTACCCGCATTGTTTATTTGTGTGCTGTTCATTTCATGCAGGCCCGAACAAGTGGAGTTTATCAGGATCGACAATGCAGTCGTAATTGGCGCGGAGGGACATTTTATGGTGGTGGAAGCCGATGCCATACTTTTTAATCCGAATAAAACAAATGGCAGGGTTAAAAAGGTGGATATCGCAGTATTTTTCAAACAACAGGAAGTGGCGCATATCAATGAATCGGCAACGGTAAAAGTAGGAGCAGGGAAAGAATTTTCGATACCGTTGCGCATGCGGCTCGATATGAATAAAATCCAGGATAACTGGCTGAATAATCTTGTTGCAATTCTCAGGGATAAATCTGTAGTGTTACATTTTACAGGTTACATCAGAATCAAAATATTAGGCGTCGGCTACAATGTGCCGGTTGATTATACCGAGAAGATAAAGCTCTGAATCAAAGTTCCATATCTTTTTATTGACGCTCTGACGGTTAGGATTTATTTTAGCCCCTTTTAAAATATGGGTTGTTATGGATACTGCAGGTATTTCATATCCGTTTCCGTAGCGAGAGGTTACACTTTATCAGAAACAATAATTTTCTACGATTTAATCTTTAATTTATGACAAGATCACTAATCACCCTGGTATTGGCAGGGTTAATATCGGGAGGGGTGATAGCACAGGAATCCCAACAACAGGATACAAGTTACTGGAACCTGGGATGGAAAGGGGTTTTTACGTTTTCGCAATCAAGTTTTACCAATTGGCAGGCTGGAGGTGACAATACCATTGCCTTAAGTACTATACAGGAAGCATATTCAAAATACAATAAAGGCAGGTTGTCCTGGAACAAACAGCTAAAGTTTTCCTATGGATTTACGAATCAGAAATCGCAGGGCTTCAGAAAAACTGACGATATGATATCATTTGGTATTGATATTGGCTACCGGTTTATTAAAGACAAACCTGAGTGGCTGTGGACCACATCGGCTAATTTTCTCTCCCAGGTTGCCGATGGATTCAACTATCCGAATGATTCCGTGAAAATATCGGGTTTTATAACGCCCGGTTATTTGCTTGTAGATACGGGTATTGAATATAAGAAAGGAGATCACTTTAAGGCAGTATATTCGCCTGTGGCTGAAAAAATCACATTTGTACGGGATGATTCCTTGTCGGCAAACGGGGCTTTTGGGGTTGAACCCGGCCAGAAAGTACGGACTCAGTTTGGCACTTCACTGAAAGTAAGTTTAGATAAAGAAATATTAAAAAACGTAAACCTCACATCTGGTATCATATTGTTTACGGATTATAAAAATAATTTCGGTAACATCGACGTTTTCTGGTCGAATCTGTTAACACTTAAAATCAATGATTTTCTTGCCTCCACCCTGGTGCTCGATTTCATTTATGACGATGATATCAAAATAAAGGAATTCGATGATGATGGAAACTTGATAAGCGAAGGTCCCCGGCTTCAGTTCAAAGAAGTGTTTGGCCTGGGGCTTACCTTTAAGCTGTAAACAAAAACCTGTCTACGCCCCTGCCGTTATGGAACGACGTTAGTCGCAATGGAAGAGGTTCTGATTCTACCAGGTTCATTCCAATAATGAAAAATTTCTGTAATAAATTGAATACCAAAGGGTTGTAATTTTGCATAAAACAAGTCCCCGACGGGCGCCTGTCATTTCGCAGTTAGAGATCTTTACAGTTGTAAAGGATTGCCGCATTGCTTTTCCGCTGGCAAAGATCCCTCATCCAGCAAAGCTGGGTTCGGGATGACAGCAGAGTGAGCGACGTGCGGTTGGGATGAACATATGCGAATGGGTTTTGGTCATCACCATTTCTGTCATTTCGATCCCGCTGCTAGCGGGAGAGAAATCTTTATCACAACGCATATCAATACCTTGAAGCATTTTAAAATGAGCACTTGCCTGACAAAGTCAGGAAGTGCCTCAATGTAAAGAAGGGAACTATTCATGAGATTCTTCACTTCGTTCAGAATGACGGAAACCATTCATGAGATAGTCACTACGTTCCATCTGAAATGGGTTCTGTTTTTAGTTGCCTGCTGTTGGTGTAAATTTTTCCATCTGGTTCGGAATAGGAGGAATGGATTGCAGATAAGGAAACATTGCTTTCAAATCATCTTTTTATTTTCATGAGTCCACAGCAGGCGATTATGCACAAATTTGAGGGATATTGGCTGGTGGTAGAAGATCATACCGGATTTAAATGAAAATACTGGAACCGGATGTTTGTTTTTGAAAAATGCAGCCGTGAAGATGCTTCAGTGCTGAATTGCTGCGGACTCTACGGATGGGTTGATGAGCAGCATGTGGTGACGAATCTTCCGGATAAAAATTACATAAAATATGGTAGGGAAAAAACGGAAAACTCCGCAAACGAATAGGAGCAAGGCGCTGATAGATGAACAGTATTTTGATTTTGTTCGGAATATAAATAAGAAAACACTGGAACTGAGCGATCCGGAAACCGGCGATATCGTTATGGGCTGGTACGAAGGCAAAAGCTGAAATAAGCATCCCTGAGTAAGTAACAGCCGTTCGTTTCCAACCTGGTAATATTCCAGGTGTATCCCTACACCCCGTCTATATATTTATACCCGCTCGACAACACTTCGCCTCTGATTCAAATGCCGTTCCGTGTGGTATATACAAAAGTAGATCCACTCCACCCGCGTCATAACCCCAAAGCCGGCATGCCTGAAATCAAGACACACATCTATCCAGTTCATTTTATCGCCGATCCGGAGCAATTCATTCCTGGTCTTTGAAAACTTTTCTTTGACCTCTGCTTTATTCTGCACTGCGCCCGCCGGCCTGAAAGGTTCGGGTGCAGGGTATTTCTTTTCGAAATCCTGAAATACGTTACGGATCAATTCAATTTTCCGCTCCGGGTCTTTTGTTGTTTTCTCTATATTACCCTGAAAGATATAGGTAAGCGCTTTTTCAATAACAATGATGTGTTCACAGCAGTCCTTTACAGACCATTCATTATCAGATGGTTTATTGTCAAAAATATGTTCATCCACCGAATCCTGGAAGCGGAACAGGTTATCCGTGTTTTCCCGGAGGTCGCCGGCGATGATATCAGGAGAGCGTGTCATAAAATAAATGTAAGTCTCGTCTATTTTCCCTCGGAATTTTCAACAGGTATTGGTGGAGGACCGTCAGGAAGCATAGCCTTAAACACATAATCTCCTTTCCGTTCTTCAAATTCAGTACGAATGTCTTTTCGCAGATCTTCGTTTTTATACAGGTCAACCATAGTCATGGCCATCGCTTTTGCCGCATATATCATGCCTTTATGACCGATCGACATGCCTCCGCAGGCCACAACAGCCCAGGAATGCCAGGGTATATTGGCCGGTGCGGTTGCCACTGTAAGCCGTATCTCAGGTATCACCCAGCTTACATCTCCAACGTCGGTGGAGCCGCCGCTTGGGTGTTCTTTCGTTTCTTCAAAGGGCTTTACACCCACACTCATTCCGGTCATTTCTTTTCCCGTAACCTCCTGAATTTTTTTAGCGAAATCAACTTCCTCTGCGGAATAGGTAATCGACCCGAGCAATTCCAGGTTGTTATGCATCACCTTGCCCCCGGTCCTGTTCACCAGCACTTCATGGTCGCCGCCGTTTAACGTCACTTTGTAATCCACACCGGCCATTAATGCGGCACCTTCCGCAATTTTCTGCACCCGCTGATACACTTCATCCACACCACTTCTTTTTGAATCGCGGATCCACATCCATGCATTGGCATATTCCGGCACCACATTAGGTACATCGCCAGCTGATAAGATTACATAGTGCATCCTTGCGGTAGTACGGATATGCTCCCGGAATGTATTTACGCCCATAGTAAAAAGTTCTACCCCGTCGGATGCGCTACGTCCGTTCCACGGATCGGCAGAGGCATGCGCTGCTTTGCCGAAAAATTCAACATTAAAATCGATAAGCGCTTTTGAGCTTTGCACATTGGCTTTGATTTCGCGACCCGGGTGCCAGTCGAGACAAACGTCCAGGTCGTCAAAAAAACCATCGCGGGCCATATAGATCTTACCGCCAACCGATTCTTCTGCCGGCGTACCATAAAACCGGATGGTTCCTTTCAGCTTCCCTTGTTCTATCAGTTCCTTTATGGCTATGGCTGCACCCAGGCTGCCGGCGCCAAACAGATTGTGACCGCAACCATGGCCGGCGGCCCCTTCATGCAGGGGTTCCTTTTCGGGGCTGGCTTTTTGTGATATACCCGGCAGTGCATCAAATTCGCCTAAAATACCGATAATCGGTTTGCCCGAGCCGTACGTGGCCAGGAAGGCTGTGGGCATACCGGCAATGCCACGTTCCACATTAAAACCCTGCGATTCGGCATACTCAGCCAGTATTTTTGAGGATTTGCTTTCCCGCAGGGCCGTTTCGGCAAATGCCCAGATCTGATCGCTGAGGTTAATTAATGCTTCCCGGTGTTTTTCTACCGACTGGATTACAGCCTGTTTATCTTTACTGATCTTTTTAGAAGATTGACTGAATGATGGGTTTGCAATCAGTACAAATGTCAAGGCAAAAGCGGCTATTCTGAATTTCATAATGTAAAATAGTTAGGGTGTTTATTGATTTTTTTCAAATTAAGATTTTATCTGTAATTGACCAAATATCCTTTATGTTTGTTGATTTACTGTTGTATTAATATGACCCAGAAGTTCATCTTTCAGTACCTTTTTATAAAATGTATCCACGAGGGTTATAATATCTTTTCGGTCTTTTATTTCCATAAATTTCAGATTTTCATATTTTCGGTTAAAATTACAAGGCATTTATAATGCCATTAACACCAGGCAGGCTTATTTTTCTATCTTTTCAAACGATGCCACAATACCCCTGATCAGCGATGAACTGAATCCCTGGTGTTCCATTTCATTCAACCCAACAATTGTGCACCCCTTTGGCGTGGTTACTTTGTCTATTTCCATTTCAGGGTGTTCGTTTTTGGTGATCAGCAATTCTGCTGCTCCTTTTACGGTTTGGTTTACAATATTTTTGGCGGTTTCCGCATCAAATCCTATCTGGATCCCTCCCTGGATCATGGCCCTGATAAACCGTAATACATACGCAATTCCGCAAGCGCCCAGAATTGTGGCAGCCTCCATCAGGTCTTCATTGATATGCAGCGTGGTACCCAGGTGGTCAAATACCAACTCAACAGCTTCACGGTGTCCGTTATCAGCGCGAGACTGGCAGATACACGTTACAGATTCACGGATATCTGTAGCAATATTCGGCATAGCCCGGAACAAAGGTGTAGGCTTCTGTATTATCCCTTCGATTTCCTGGAGAGTGACGCCGGTGGCAAGCGATACGAGGGTGTGCTTTTCCGGATCAACAACATCTCTGATTTCGCGGAGAACAATTTCAATGTCATAAGGTTTTACGGCTATCAGCACAAGGTCAGACGTACGTACCGCCGCTGCATTATCCGTTGTAACCCGCACTCCTTTAACTTCCAGATCACGTATGGTTTCAATATTTCTTTTTGTAACTGTTAAACTTCCGGGAACTACACTTTCGTTTACTAATAATCCGTGAACGATGGAGAGCCCTAAATTTCCGCAACCAATAATTGCGACATTTAATTCTTTCATACTGTTGTTTTTTTGAACGGTAAAGTTAATAATGAAGTTAACCGGTTTCTAAAGTCTGTATTTCAATACCTATATTGAAATGGCTATAAGCACTTTTAGCATGGTGCAAAGGTTCCATTGACGCGCAGCTTAGCAGAGGTAAGCTGGAGAAAACGCTTGCGTTCGCATTGGCCTCACTGTCGGGCACGCTTTCAACGTTTGCCATGGATGTGGTGCTGTACATGAACCAGATCTTTGGTTTTATTTCGTTTCCAGACGAACTGACCGCCGGAAGCAGTATTATGCCCCATAAAAAGAACCCAGATGTTTTCGAACTTAAGGGCGAAGTGCAACAAAATTCAGGCCCTCCCTGCTGAAATATCAATGCTTACGGACAATTTACCGGGAGGTTATCACAGGGATTTTCAGATACTCAAAGAATCGTTATTTACAGCCATATATAAAGTTAAATCCTGCCTGGAAGTTACTGTGTTTATGTTGGGCCATATACAGGTTCAAAAGGATCTGTTAGAAGATTCCATGTATGATAATATTTATAGTGTAGAAAACGTCAATGATCTTGTAAAAAAAAGACATTCATTCAGAGATGCCTACCGGATAGTCGGGGAGGAGATTAAAAACGGCTCCTACCGACCTCACTGGAATATTGGCAATACACATATGAGAAGTATTGGAAATTTATGCCTGCAAGAATTGAAGCTGAAGTTCGAAAAGGCAGTTTAGAAGAAATTTACAGGTCATGAGGGAAGAGGGAGACGAATACTCGGTCTTGGGCTGTGTTGTTCTAAAATAAGTTTACAAGTTTCACATAAAATCCTAAGATAACTTAATGCGTATGTCTTCTGATGAAAACCAATTTTTCTGAATTAACACGGATAACAGTTCCTGTTTACCTTCATTTCATGTATATTTCTTTATCGAAAAATTAACGTAATTATTGAAAATTCATTGAAGAAATGACAGATATATCACCGGTTGCCCCTTTTTTGAAAAAACAAGGGGTCCTGATACTGGATGGCGGCCTTGCCACCGAACTTGAAAATATGGGGTACGACCTCAACCATCCGTTGTGGTCGGCGAGGCTACTTGTTTCACATCCGGAGGCCATCCGGGCTGTGCATCTGGCTTACCTTGAAGCCGGGGCCGACTGCATTGTTTCTTCCGGATACCAGGCCAGTATTCCCGGGTTTATGGCCGCAGGAATGTCAAAGGAAAAAGCGAAATCACTACTGCAACTTACTGTTACCCTGGCATGCGAAGCCAGGGACGAGTATATGGCCGCTCACAAAGATCAAATCACGTTGAGGCCACTCGTGGCGGCCGGTATAGGACCGTATGGCGCCTACCTTGCCAATGGTGCCGAATACCATGGGAACTATGGCATATCGAAGCAGAAATTGCTTGATTTTCATAAACCGAGATGGGAAACCTTTGCCGGATCTGCTGCCGACCTGATCGCTTGTGAAACAATTCCCAGTATGGAGGAAGCGGAAGTGATGCTGGATCTGATACGTGAAACTCCCGGAACATTTGCATGGATCAGTTTCTCGTGTAAAGATGACAGGCATATCAGCGATGGAACTCCGTTAGTGGAGTGTGCAAAGCTCTTAAAGGATTGCAATCAGGTTATCGCCATCGGTATCAACTGTACTCCCCCCAGGTATATTGCATCTTTGATTGAACAAATCCGGAAAGTTGCTTCATCAATACCGGTGGTTGTGTACCCGAATTCCGGTGAAACATACGATGCTGCATCCCATTCGTGGACCGGGCAAACGGACTCGTTGGATTTCGGTAAAGCAGCCTGCGACTGGATGCTGCAGGGTGCCGGACTGATAGGCGGATGCTGCCGTACCGGCCCGGACCATATCAGGGCAATTCGTAAAAACCTGGTGTGATAAAAAACTGACATCCGTACGAATTAATTCATGTAATTAATAATTCGGCAATTATCTAAGATATGTGTGGATTTTTTTAATTACCATTATCTTTATGATTTTTCCAATGCCTTCGGGTAGAAGATGGGAAAGATTGAACAAGGGTACAAGTGTAAGAAGCTGACCTTTTGATTCTGAATTCAAATCCGCTGGACGACCTTGAGAATCTGAATGATATTGACAAAATATTTTCTAACGGTGTGATAATAAACCGGGATGCCTTGCTAAAGCTGCAATAATTCAAAACTGCAATTTCATAACAAATTATGGCATGAAAATATCTGGGGATACATCGTGTTATTGTATTTAAAACTGTATAATCATTGCTTTCTAATAAAATAATAACTTTATTCAATTATTATATTGAATTATATAATAACTATGTCCTCTATAGAATAACTTGATGTCATAAAGAAAAAATCAGTTAGTTTTATTGGGTTTCACGAAAAACCCGGATTCATTCTGTATTGATATGTCGAAATCCTGGGTAAAATTTCATTTGTAACATTCAATGTCATCTTTTCTCATGATGAATAGTTACCAGATAGACCATAGAAAAGATTTATTTCCTTCTTCGTTTGATTTTTTTTAGTGATAATGCCAATATACTACCTAACAGGGCAATGAAATACAATGTAATAAAAGCGCTTTTCAAAATGGAGAAAACATTGGTTATTTTGGCCCCAGATAACGAAAAGTCAGGGTATGTGACCAGAATTCTGATGATTCCGAAATTTTCCAGATAATCAAAAAATCCGGCAGCGATCGGGATAAGGCATAAATAGAAAACCATGCTGCCTTCTTTTGTTATCGTTTTTAAGATAAGGGCCAACAGAAGTGAGAATGAAATGGAAAATAGCAATGGATAAATAAGATCCAGTGGAATTTGCCGGTATAAATAGGCTTCTCTTCCTGCCTGCCCCAGGTTTTCAAACAGCATTTTTACATAATCAACATCATAGCCTGTGGGCATCATATCCAGCAGCTTCATTTCACCGGCATGAGTTAGTACTTTTGGAATCGTAACCAACAGCATGGTGAGATAGATAACTTGGGTAATGAGAAACCACACCAGAACTTTTATCCCGGTTGCGTGCTTATTTATTAGTGCCAGTATATTAGCAATCATTTATATATTTCAAAAAAACGGTGGATTATTAGTTTAATTTTCATTGTTCAGTCAGGTTTTAGTTATATAGCATTAACCGGCTTATTCTACATCAAAATCGAAGTATGTATCGGGGAAAGGTTCATCTTCAAGCGTATAATGCCACCATTCGTTTGCATATGGTCTGAAGCCATGTTTTTTCATCACCTGCAGCAGCATATTCCGGTTGGCGGTTTGCTGGTCGCTGATTAACGTAGTACCATGGTGTGAGATATCCCCAAAGAAATCCCAACGGCTACCCATATCAAGTTCCTTTTTGGTTGCCAGGTCTATGATCGTAAGGTCGAGTGTGCTGCCTCGTGTATGACCCGATTTTTCTGAAATATATCCCAGTTCAAATAGGTTCTTCTTGTCTATATCGGGGTAGTATATTCTTTTCGTCAGCGTATCTACCATCACGTTAGCCCATCGAATAAAATGGTCAACGGCTTTCTGAGGCCTGTAAGCGTCAAACACTTTAAGTCCGAGCCCCTGTTTTTTGAGATTCTCCTGTACCTTTTTCAATGCTATTACAACCTCTCTGGTCAGGAGCGCAACCGGATTGTTATATCCATCTACCTGCTTTCCCATAAAATTGTCAGTAGTGTAATAGCGAATATCGTACTGAATGCCTGGAATGATCTCATGGATATAAACAAAATCCGGATCTTTACTTTGGCTGAATAACAAAGTGCCGTAACCAGCAACAAAGAATAAGATGAGCAATAACTTTTTCATAAAGCGGGAATATAGATTCAGGCATCGAAAAACGAAGAAAGCAGAAGATGAAAATGATGCACACCTTGTTCACGGGTAGGCGAAAAACGCCCTCTTTTATAAAATCGTGAGCGAAGCCCTTTTTGTACACTTTCCACAACATATTCATCCTCTTTTTCAACTTTATTTAAAAGTGCTCCGGCACTGCCATCTACTTTCGACTCATCATATACATAGGTAAGGAATGATACGTTGCATGTATCCTTGCTAATGGGATTCACGATATTTAAGGATAATCCCCAGGGATAAAAGTTGAACATCATATTTGGAAATATCCAGAAATAATAGGCTGCCACATGCTTGCCATGATCAGTATGTCCTTCAGGAAGGTCAAATATTTCCGTGCTGTCTTTACTGTATCCGACTTGAAGATTGCTATAAGAATATAGAATTGTTTGGTACGAATTATATTCTAACGCATTATTGAGATCGGGATGAACAAACGGGATATGAAAACCTTCCAGGTAATTATCACAATACAAAGCCCAGTGGGCATTCACGATGTGGCTTTTGCTTCTTTCCGGCGAATACCAGAATTTTTCGACAGGCATAAAACCGATTTTTTCTTCCATGGTGTCGGTCACCTGGTGAAAATCAAAAGCAGGATTCAGGTTTACAAATAAAAACTGGCGCCATCTGTACAATGGTATCTGTGCAAGATCATCACAGGCTTCCGGAAAGTTTTCGGCCTCTTTGAATTCCGGCATGTGCTCAAATTTTCCGTCAAGTGAAAACCGCCTGCCATGATATCCGCAAACTAATTTCTTTTTCTTACCCGGATTATCAACAACCAGATTTGCCCGGTGGGTGCAAACATTGCTAAGGCACATGATCCCGTCATTTTCGTTTCGGGTCAGCAATAAGGGTTCATTCAAGCTACCTTCAAGTAGTGTAAAAGGAAATACATCGTATGGAAACTGTACAAGGTGTTCATCTCCGGCAAATTGCCAGGTTTTGCAGAATATTTTTTCAAGCGAATCATTAAAATGCTGCGGATCGGTATAAAAGGCGGCAGGTAGCGTTGACGCTCTATGTATAAGTGGATCGACCGGAAATTGTGCCATAGTTTGATATAATTGATAAACCGATAATTGAATTCTTTTAAAATTATAAAAATTTATCCCTACTTTCAGCGATTTGTATGACAGAAAATTATAATGGTAACCGCATCAACAGCCGAAAGATCGGATTAGTGATCACTACATCGCTCGTAATCGGTAACATGATCGGCTCAGGAATTTTTTCGCTTCCTGCTTCCCTGGCCCGGTACGGGGGTATCAGCATCGTGGGCTGGCTCATTACCGGAACGGGTGCGATGCTGCTGGCGATCGTGTTCGGGCGGTTGAGCAGGATGATGCCCAGAACCGGTGGGCCTTTTGTTTATACAAAAGAAGGGTATGGCGATTTTATAGGGTTTTTGGTTGCCTGGGGATACTGGATATCCGTTATGATTGGCAACGCGGCAATTGCTGTGTCTTTTTCGGGTTACATGTCCGTTTTTTTTCCTGCATTGGCTGGCTCGGGTATGGGGTCTGCACTAGTAGCCATTGGCGCTATCTGGTTATTAACATTTTTGAATACAAGAGGCGTCCGGAGCGGTGGACAGGTACAACTGGTTACTACAATTTTAAAAATAGCGCCACTACTTGTAATAAGTATTGTTGGTATATTTTATCTTGATCCCGGACATTTTGTGCCTTTTAATCTGAGCGAAAAGTCCGGTTCGGGTGCCATTGCATCCGTTATTACCCTTACACTCTGGGCGCTTCTCGGCATGGAATCTGCGACCATACCCGCAGAGAATATAAAAGAACCCCGGAAAACAATTCCACGCGCTATACTGATTGGCACATCCGCTACGGTATTTATCTACCTGGTCGGCAGCATATCCGTGATGGGGCTTGTATCGCCCCATTTGCTGGTGAATTCTTCAGCCCCCTTTGCAGATGCAGCATCCATCCTTTGGGGTGATACGGGTAGATATATTGTAGGATTCGGAGCCGTAATGGCTACCTTTGGAGCTCTAAATGGCTGGATTTTGATACAAGGCCAGATGCCTATGGCGGTGGCAAACGCCGGGATGTTTCCTCCTGTTTTAGGCCGAAAATCGAAAAGAGATGTACCGGTTACAGCATTGGTTTTTTCAAGTGTAATAGTAACCATTGTCGTCCTGTTAAATTTCAGTAAAGGCCTGGCAGATATGTTCACATTCCTGATACTGCTAAGTACATTGACTGTACTGATACCCTACCTGTTTTCATCTCTGGCAGAGGTGTTGATTTTAAGTAAGAACAAACCGGAAAATTGGAGAAAGCAAGTTTTAAGGTCATTAACAACGGGTATTCCAGCTTTTGGTTTTTCACTATGGGCGATTTATGGATCCGGCAGTGAGATAGTATTTTACGGATTTTTACTGCTAATGTCAGGAATTCCGTTTTATGTTTGGGCCAAAATTCACATTTTTCTTAAATAAAAAGATGAATACGTTCCAGTCAGAGTTTGATGTTTTAAAGTCAGTTATACTCAAACATCCTAAAGGGGCTTTTAAAAGCGAGTCAACTATTGATATACAATGGAAATCGCTCAACTATACATCAGCCCCTGACCTGAACAAGGCCATAGACGAATATGAAGCCTTTACAGAGATATTGAAAAGGCACAAAATTGAGATTCATTTTTTACCTGAAAATGAAAATACCGGGCTTGATTCGGTATATGTCAGAGATGCTTCAATTTCCAGCGATGCAGGGATGATCATTTGTAACATGGGCAAAGCTGCCAGGGAAAATGAGCCCGGGGCTCAACAATTATTTTACAGAGATCAGGGCATAGCAATTATTGGAGTAATTGAAGGAAAAGCAAAAATTGAGGGTGGTGACGTGACCTGGATAGATGAAAGTACGATTGCCGTAGCGCGTGGATACCGTACAAATGATACAGGTATAGCCCGGTTAAAAGAGCTTTTGTGTGATTGTGCAGAAGAGGTAATAGTGGTACATACACCGCATCATAAAGGTCCTTCGGATGTATTTCACCTCATGTCGGTTTTTAGTCCGGTTGACAAGAACCTTGCGGTGGTATATTCTCCTCTTATGACGGTTTCATTCAGGGAAGAACTATTGCGGCGGAGTATTAAACTTGTAGAGGTTCCGGATAACGAATTTAAAACAATGGGGTGTAATGTGCTGGCTATTGCACCGGGAGTATGTATCATGACTGAAGGAAACCCGGTTACAAAAAGCAAGCTGGAATCCGCCGGGGCAGAAGTATTTACGTATAAAGGCGAGGAGATAAGTTTGAAAGGCAGCGGTGGGCCGACCTGTTTAACCCGGCCTTTGGTGCGTGTGAAATAATTCGGTTTCATTCGTGTCCCATGTTACGCTACATTTCTGAAAGTAATATATTGGTGTATTATTATAAACGGGCTGGATTTGAATACCGTTGATGTATTTCATCCAATACGGTTTCATTTGTAAAAATTCTTTAATT
>JADFHN010000019.1:0-7500 GCA_022567155.1 Bacteroidota bacterium | reverse complement strand
GGCCATCGCTCAAAGGATAAAAGGTACTCCGGGGATAACAGGCTGATCTCCCCCAAGAGCTCATATCGACGGGGAGGTTTGGCACCTCGATGTCGGCTCGTCACATCCTGGGGCTGGAGAAGGTCCCAAGGGTTGGGCTGTTCGCCCATTAAAGTGGCACGCGAGCTGGGTTCAGAACGTCGTGAGACAGTTCGGTCCCTATCTGTTGTGGGCGCAGGAAGCTTGCGAGGATCTGACCTTAGTACGAGAGGACCGGGTTGGACGTACCTCTGGTGTACCGGTTGTGCCGCCAGGCGCACTGCCGGGTAGCTATGTACGGAAGAGATAAGCGCTGAAAGCATCTAAGTGCGAAACTCACCTCAAGATGAGGCTTTCTATAAGGGACGTTGTAGACGACAACGTAGATAGGCTGTAGGTGTACAGGCAGTGATGTCATAGCTGAGCAGTACTAATTACCCGAAAACTTCAGGTATGCTACATTGCCTGATGTGCTGTTGTTGATCTTCTTACTGAAATGTCATCTATTAAGCCGAAAGCTAAAAGGTAAAAGCTGAAAGCTGATAGTAAAATATGTATCTCCACATGAGGAGATAAGCTAAAAAGCTTTTAGCCCTGTCTGCCGACAGGCAGGCATTAGCTATTAGCCTTTAGCTCAAGAGTTTATGGTGATTATAGCGTGGGGGTCCACCTCTTTCCATTCCGAACAGAGAAGTTAAGCCCCACAGCGCCGATGGTACTGCAGTAAAATGTGGGAGAGTAGGTCGTTGCCAGATTTTACTGCGACCAACGAAGCTTAACGAAGTTGGATTAAGCCCTTGTTGTAAAACGAGGGCTTTTTTAATGATAGAAAATTTTATCCGACACTGACAGTAACCATTTCAGTAGTGGATAAATAACGGTTTGCGATCGAGCGGATGTCTTCGCTGGTTATCTCCTCAATTGTTCGGAACAGATTGTCGTAATAGGCGTAGGAAAGCTCATTTATAAACAGATTTTTAAATATATGCGCAAGCGCAAAAGGCGTATTAACACTAGCCTGTATCTGACCGAGTAAATAATTTTTTATCGTTTCCAGTTCGTCAGAGCTCACCAATGATTCGTTCAAACGGATTATTTCCTTTTTAATCTCCGCAACAGCTTTAGTCCGCAATTCTTTTTTTACATCAGTAGCTATCACGAAATAACTGCTATTCTTCCAGTTTACCAGGCTGGAGTAGATTCCGTAGGTAAGTCCTTTCTCTTCCCGTATGTTTTTCATAAGCCTTGAACCAAAATAGCCGCCTAATATTTCATTTACAATGAGTAGCCCGTGGTAGTCTCTGTGACGCATCGGAATGCTGAGTTTACCTGCCTGTATTGATGTTTGCGTACGGTTTTTATTACTTATGATCACATCTTTCTGGTTACTGTTAACAGGTATCGGGCTGAAATTGACCCACTCTGTGAATTCAACAGTTCCGAAATGGCTTGAAATCAGATTTTCCACATCCTTATCAAAGCCTCCTGAAGCGATTAAGGTAAACGGTTTGTCCTTAATGAATTCATCGAAAAAATGTTTGATTTCACTTTTTGAAATATGATTAATATCAGCTTCACTAAGGTTGCGGCCATAAGGATGACTGGAGCCAAACAGGGATTCCTGTAATTTTTTTCCAGCCACATAACTCGTTTTTTCATTATTAACGCGCAGGGTTTGTTGCTCGATATTTTTAAGCGTATTCAACTCTTTTTCGGGAAATAATGGCTCGGAAATGATTTGTTTTATCAACTGAAGAAGGTATTTGAGATGCTTTGAAAGGCAATAAACAGATACCGACAGGAAATCAAACCCGGGTGAAATTTCAAGTTGTGCACCGTATTTTTCAAAAACAGCAGCGATTTGAACGGAACTTAATCCGGGCACGCCCTCAGATAGCATTTTACCGGTAAAAAAGGATATACCGTTGTTTTTTTCAAACCATTTACCGGCGCGAAAAATCAGATCAAGTTTCAGTACAGGCTGCAGACTGGTATTTATAGTATAAAGTTCCAGCCCGTTTGAAAGCAAAATTTTTTCAGGCTGTCTGATATTTATTTTTGTGATCTTTTTAAAAGGGGGTGCAACAGTACGGTCTAACATGCGAGACAGAGCAGGTAAACGCAGTTAATCTGTCACAGATTCATCCTTGGCCGCTACATCGTCGAAATCGAAAATGAGCGTGAAACGAAGCGTTTCGCTAAGTGGATGATTTTGTTCGGTAGGCACAAGGTAGGCGAAATCAATCCCAAATACCTGATATCTGAAACCTACACCCATTGTGAAATACTTTCGGTTGCCTTTATTGGCATTTTCATAAAAATATCCGGCACGGGCGGCAAAAATGTTGTTGTACCAGTATTCCAGACCAAGGCTGATCATAATCTCCTGTAGTTCCTCACTGAATCCGTTCGGTGCATCTGCATATGAACCGAACATACCACTCAGAAGCCCCCTGTCAGGATCTTTTCCTCTTGCAATAATGGGATTTTTGTTATTATCTTCTGCAAGACTTCCGTCATCATTAAATTTATACACCGGAGGTGAGGGCACCATGAGTTTATTGAAATCAACCGCAAAGGTAAGCGTATTAAACGGATCAAGATTTGTCTTAAACGCTGTTCCTAACCGTAAATTGGTAGGTATAAAATCTTTATTTTTTTCATCGCTATACGACAATTTGGCCCCGATATTGGTTATAGACCCTCCAAATGCAATGTTGGAATTTGCGCCACTAAACAACAGATCTTTGGACCAGAACATGCTAATATCTGCAGCCACACTGTTTCCGGGACGAGCTTCGATGGTGGATGTGGAAAAATTTCCGGTAAGGTTCGAATGGATATACCGGATGGCCACACCAATACTGAAATTTTCGGCTAAAAGCCTGGCGTAGGTAGCGTCAATTGCTACTTCTCTGGGGCTGAATTGTCCGTTGTTAACACCAAATTCGTCTGTAAAAAAGATATCGCCCAGATCAAAATACCGTAGTGACATGGCTACGGCCTGTTCCCTTGAAATTTTGTAATATCCTGATAAATACGAGATGGACATATCATTGATGATTTTTCCAAGCCATGGCGTATATGCCAGCGAAAAACCATATTTTTTATCGATAAGAGCAAGTTTTGAGGCATTCCAGTGCGCGGCGTTTGCATCGGGAGAAATAGCGGATCCTACATCTCCCATTGCACCTGAACGGGCATCGGGTGCGATTGTCAAAAATGGAACCGCGGTAGTTATCACCCTTCTGGTTGTATCCTGACCTGAAATAATGGCCTGACGCTGGGCTACAAGTTCGGCATGCAAAAAGGTAATGAATACTGCAATTAAACTTATTCTGAATACAAACTTCACAGATTCTTATACTTAAGGTTTACAAAGATAGCTAATATATAATTAATTTCTGAAATAACCGGGAACTGGCTCCATCTAACATAGAACGTACATCCACTCTATAATAGTATATTCCTGGTCTGAGTTTTTCTCCTGAAGTATTTCTTCCGTCCCAGTCGATACCGCTGGCAAATGCAAAACTATTGTAAAGTGTATATTTAGTTTCCTTCACCACAGCCCCGCTGGAATTATAAATATGTAAGATGATTTCAAGGTCTTCTCCTGGCCGGTTATGTTCAAAAGTAAATTGTGTGAAATCAGTAAATGGATTCGGATAATTTCTCAAATTTTTCAGTATAAGCTGATCTTTTTCGGAAACGATAAAATCAACGGATGCTTCAGCCGGATTATTATAAGTGTCCCAGGCTTTGACAGTAATGTTGTGAGGTCCCGTTTCCAGGTTGTTTAATGGAATGACCACCCAACCGGACTTGTAAGTATCAATATCAGCCACGTAAAATTCATTTAAGAAAAACACAGAATCATTATCCAGAACTGCCTGGATATCCTGGCCAAGGCCTGAGTTGGAGATCGTGATTCCGCTCTCATCAAAAATCCGGGCAAGCAGCACGGTATTGGGCTTGATAAGATTGCCCGGTATAAATGTAGTGTCCCCTAAGAATACTTTTATTTCAGGAGGTGTTGTATCTGTTAGAACGTTTTCCGCAGACCCACCGATTACAATGTTCTCAGACGAACCCGAAGCATCGGATTGTAACGCTTCAGAATATGCATACATGCTTATTTTCCCCAATCCGTAGTTGTATCGTATATTTTTAGGCATTACAAATTCAACGGCAAATTTCCCGTTTGTCACAGTGACTTTCCCGTTAAAAATAATATTATCCCGTTCTTCGTATTGGTAAACCGGAGTTTTGTTGCCGAGCGTTTGTTTTTGTGTGGATTTTTCAAATAAAATAATATACGCAACACCGTTGAATCCGGTATTGATTTCATTGTCAGGGTTTCCCACAATTCCGGTAATAAACACCTTTGAAAGCGCCTTCAACGTATCGGTATCTTGAAAAGGCGCTCCATTGATAGTTTCGAGTTTGATTTTTCCTTCGGGAAATGCAAGTTTCAGCGAGGGGTCTCCCAAAAGTGAAAAATTTCTGTTAACACTACCGCTTAAACTATTATTTTTTGTCTCCCTGAAAATATCTCCCAACCGGGGTCGTTCTCCCTGGTATAATTTGAATGCGGCCTGGTAAAAAGCATTATTCAGTTCAAAATTCTGACTGGCAAATACTGGTCGTGCAGTTGTTACAAGGGCGATAGCGCCGCCTTTTTCTTTTAAGATCACCCGTTCACCCCCTGAAATTTTTTCAGGGTTATCGTGTCTGCCGAACTCACATGTAGCCGTAATAAACAGGGGGAGCTTAAATTCGTTGGTCCATTTATCGATCATCAGAAAATCAAGAATGCGTTCGTGTGTCCATTGATTTTCGTTGCCGTGCCCTGTGAAATTCATTATCAGAGTTCCCTGGTCTATGATCTTATCCAGGAAGGCATTGGCTTCGGGCGCTGCTTCCCGTCCTGGCAGAGTTATTTGTGGAAATGCATCGAGATACAATTTTCTGATATTCAGATTGCCGTTTTTCAACTTTACAGTATCGGACAGCATATTGGCTTGCCGCTGATGCAGGCTGTTATCCTGATCGTCAGCAACAAAACTGATCGTGTTTCTCCAGGGGCCAAAGCTCCCCGGGTCCAGCGCATACGTATAGTATTTATCCACAACTATCCTGGCTTCCTCGATTGTCTTTACCGGGAGGCGCCCGATGCCGATTTCGAGTGTGTGATCGCCGTTGTTCGTTTCATTCCATACGCCTTCATCTTCATCCATAAAACCGAAATAGTCATCGGAGGAGTAAGAAAAAATCGGGTGCAGCGAGTTTCTTGATTCGTAGATGGGGACAAAATTTGAATTGATCTTTAGCCTGTTTTTAAAATCATAAGATCCCTTGCCAAAGAGAAGAACATATCTGATGCCGGTGTCAGTATGGTCGGTATCCCATACGTATTTCAGGTAATCCCTGATTGCCGTTACATCCTGCGAGCCAGATGAAAACTCGTTAAATATCATTTGCGGAGTCACAATAGTGACAGTCAGCCCGTCATATGATCTCCTTAAATCGGCCAGTCGTTGTGCCTCCTGATAAAATGCCGGATGTGTAATGATTATAAGATTGGCAGGTTCCATACCGCGGATATCCTGATTATCAATACTACCTATGTAAAGAGGCGTTTTAACACGCTCCGGATCAAAAACAATATAGCTTTTCAAGCCGGATGATCTGGCGCCGAACAGGGCCTCATCTCCCTGCAGGGCATATTTTTGTATTGATGGAGAAAAAGTGTTGGTTATATCCCATATATATGTACCCGCTGTTACATTTTTTATTTTATACGTATTGAATTCGTTATCCACACTCTCCCACGATCTGAAAAGCGTCTGGTCGTTGTACAATGCAAGCTGCCGGTGTACAGCCACCAACAGATAATCAAGATAACCTATCGATACGGAAGCAGCAGCTTTTTGATAATCAAGCGTGATGGTAATCTCGTTTCCGGAAGGAATTATTTGTGACAATGAAAACGACCGGATATTTTCTTTTGCCCTGCTGGAATACAAACCGTTCGGTACACTTTCCATCGTAAGCGATCCGATCTGATCTCCGTTTACACCTATCCGGAACTCTGCCGGAGAAAATGTCCGGGCCAGCAGGCTGGTGATTAGCTGGGCTGGTTTGGTTGAAATAAGTCCTTCAAAATCAAAAACAAAATCTTGTGGCGCGGCGCCGTTAAATTTCTCGCCATACCATTCCCTGCCTGAAATAACAAGCTTGTGCTGGTCCTGTTCATGCACCCGGACAGATAAGAAATCTTCAACTAAAGGGAATCCGTTTCCCAGGTCTTCGAGCACACCTACACGTTTTCCGTTTGTATCCGATACAGTAAGAAAATAATATGTTGTGTCCGAATAGTCATGGTTTTCATAAGCTACCGTACGATTCGTTTCATCGAATGTAAAGGTATCGGGGCCCTGGCCATAAAACAGGATATAATCGTTGGTGTTGAAAACGCCATCATCTTCACCCACGACCAAAATGCTATTTTCTATCAAATCAACGGGCCGGTCTGCGCTATTCGCCTGGGGCAGCATTTTACCGCCATTGCCAAAAATGCGGATTTTCCGCGGGTCTGTCTGCGAGGGGTTTATCCCCATATTCGACAGAAATTCAAAACTTATACGGTAAATACTATCACCGGTTACGGCTATTTTGTGCCAATTGCCTGTAGCAAGTACGGAATGCCGTACCTCTTCCTGGGCCATTCCCTGACCGGAAAACAGCATATTTATGGTTAAAGCAACCAAACCGATAAAAAAGGAAGTAAATCTCCTCAAAATGTAATTATTGTTTCTTATCTACTTAGAGTCTGTCCATAAAGTCGTTTATTCAAAGAAAAATTGAATAAATTTATAATAAACCCACCCCTACCCCTCCCAAGAGGGGATTTATGGAATTCAATTTTTCTATATTGTAAGTTTATAGACAGACTCTACTTAATACAAACAATTCTCAATAGGTCAACGTTTCCCGGAAGCGGTTATTTTGAGGTTGGTAAAATTTGGTTCACAATAAATGGCAAAAGATATAACTGTGAAACCTCATATTATGCAAAAATTTTGTATCGCAGTCATCACTCCACCAGTAAATGCAAAGGTAGTATGTAACGCGTTATTTTCATATTTAATTTTTTTGAATTATAAAACACATTAGTGATGATTACCTTGAAGATTTCCACAGGCCCGGAGGCAGGCGAAAATTTATTTATTTTGAATTTTACCAACAGGATCGTGAAAAAGTATAATTTTCTGACTTTACTCAATAAACTAATTAATAAATAAATCCCCAATTCCTGATACATACAGTTGGTTTTTAGCAGAATTATAGAAATTTCTATCCAAATAAATCTTCAATAAATCCCATTTATTGATTGTTTAAGAATTTTACCTAAATTATAACGAATTTTCAGGGACTTAACTTATTAATGAAAGGCGGGTTTCCATTTGTTTGTGGTTT
>JADFHN010000018.1 GCA_022567155.1 Bacteroidota bacterium | reverse complement strand
CCCCGTTTTCAACAACGCCCAGATTACCCAGTTCAACTCTGAAATAGCCATCTCTGTTTATGCTTCCCTCCATATCCTGCCATACCGGGCTGTTTTCGGTAATGATCCGGGAATAATCCTGACCTTTTACGACCTGCAATCTCGTTTCCGGCGACAAGGCCATGTTTCGTTCACCATTTTCTAATATTGAACGGCCGGTTACCTGAAACTCCCGTTCTTTTTCCGGAAATACATAAAAAGGAATAACAGGCGATTCGCCCGATATCGAATTAAAAGCAACCATTTCACCAGCTCTGCCTGATAGCATCAGCATGTTTTTTATTGAATCGGCATAAGGAAGATTGTGGCCGGTGGTCCAGGAATCGGGATACTCCTGGTGGGTAAAATAAAACGTAGAGTCATCTATTATTGTCACATCGTCAAATGCCCGGTAATCGTTTCGCATAAACAGTACCATGTCAAATTCCATTGGTTCCGAATGGTCATTTTCAAGCGATACATCCATTACAGCAGTGTGCGAACTTTTCACAAGAAATGTTATCTCCACCTTCAATCCTTCAACCGGAAAGTAGTGGTAACGTACCATATCCGGATAGGAAACCGTGATTTTCGGGGCTTTATACATGTCGCTCAGCCTGTATCGCCATTGGCCCTCAATCACAAAGCCGATACATATGTCGCCTCCGGTATCGGTGATAAAATCAATGCCTTCCTGTGAATTATAAAAGTGAAACTCATACGCTTCATCCAGCACAAATTCCGATCGCTCCATCGCCGCCGCATAGGTGGTGTAGATGGGAGTTTCCGCTCCGGCATTTATATTGGACAGAAAGAAAATTTTCTGGCTCGGAGCAGAACAGCCCGAAAGAAAAATTACAGACAGAAACAAGAAACAGGAGATTGATTTTTTCACAGATTGCATCTCCGGAATATAGAAAATTCCCGGATTCTATTATCATTGTAAAAACATTTATCCTTTCTGTATGCCCATTAATCCCAAATTGAGAACTTTTGATGTGGCTATGATTGTTGTCAGCCTCGTAATCGGCGTGGGCATTTTCCGGACACCAGCCATGGTGGCAAGTGCAGCTTCCCATCCACTCCTGTTTTTTCTGGCCTGGATTCTGGGTGGTCTTGTAAGCATTTGTGGCGCCCTTACCTATGCCGAAATTGGTTCGCGCTATCATGTGCCTGGTGGTTTTTATAAGATATTTTCACATTGTTACCACCCTGCTTATGCGTTCATGGTCAACTGGGTGCTGGTACTCACCTATGGCGCCGGAGCAGCCGGTGTAGCGCTGATCGGAGTGGAATACCTTGCACCTGTAGTATTTCCGGAATCATGGCAAACCAAATACGGAATAAACACAACGGTAATCCTATTGGTGCTTTTTTTCGGGATGCTAAACTATTTGGGAATAAAAACCGGCGCACGAACCCAGAATATTCTCAGCGCTACTAAAATCATTATGTTACTGGCGCTGTTTGCAGGCATCTTTTACGCCACGGATGTTCCGCCGGAAACATTACCATTACCTGATCCTCCGGATTTCATTGGCGCCCTTGGCATAAGCCTTATTGCCATATTCTATACCTATGGCGGTTACCAGCAAACCATGAATTTCGGCGGTGATATAAAAAACGCGGCAAAAGGAATCCCCCGTGGTATTATGGCCGGTATGGGCATCGTAATAATACTGTACCTGGGTGTGAACTATGCCTACTACCATGTGCTTGGATTTGAACGGTTGATGCATTCAAAACTGGTCGCCTCTGATATGGCAGGCCGTATTTTCGGGCCGGCAGGATTTAAGCTTGTATCCATTATGATTTTTGTGTCGGTCATGGGCTTTGTGAATGTGACAATCATGTCCGTACCGCGTGTATTTTATGCCATGGCCGACGACGGTATGCTACCCGCTGTTTTTAAAAAAGTGAATCCGAAAACCCAAACACAGGAATTTGCATTAGTTTTCTTTATTGGTATTATTATCCTGTCGGTCTTTTTACTAGGCACTTTCGAGAAAATTGTGAGCTATGTCATGTCAATCGACAGCATTGCCCTGGCAACAGGGGCAGCAACCTTATTTATATTGCGAAAAAGACATGAAGGTGATTTTGCCGGTTACCGGATTCCGTTTTATCCGGTAACTCCATTGATTTTTATACTGTTTCTACTTATAGTGACGGTAAATGTGTTGATATCCGATACTGTACCGGCCATGATTGGTCTGGGATTGTTTGCGGCCGGCCTTCCGCTTTATTATCTTTTAAAAAAATTTATTCCGGAAAAATGAAAAAACACGATTTGTCTGAGATATTGAACCATCTGGGTGAAGAACGCGAGCGTTATTTTTGGTCGGTTGCTCCGCCGGTCATGCAGAGTAGTAATTTTTCTTTTCCCGATGTGGCCACGATGCGTACCCAGCTTCTCGATGAATTCAACTATCAGCTTTACACACGGGGAAATAATCCTACAACCGACATTTTGCGAAAAAAAATTGCTGCACTCGAAGAAACGGAAGATGCACTTGTATTATCCAGCGGCAGTGCAGCTATAGCCAGCGCCATTATGGCCAACGTGCAAACCGGCGACCATATAGTTTCGGTACAGGACCCCTATGCATGGACAAAAAAGCTGCTGAATGATATCCTTCCCCGCTTCGGTGTGAAAACCACATACGTGGACGGCACTGATCACCAGAACTTCGAAAAGGCACTTACACCTGATACCAAAGTGATTTACCTGGAAACACCCAATTCATTCACTTTCGAGCTGCAGGACCTTGATAAAATAGCCACATTAGCACGTACCCATAATCTTATTACTATTGCCGACAACAGTTATTGCTCGCCCCTGTTTCAAAAACCACATCGTTTTGGTATTGATATTGTGGTGCATTCAGCTACCAAATACCTTGCCGGACACAGCGACCTGGTCGCCGGTGTGATATGCGCATCCTCTGATATGATCAAAAAAATATTTACAAATGAATTCATGACGCTCGGCGCCAAGCTGTCGCCGCAGGATTCATGGCTGATGATACGCGGATTGCGTACTCTGGAGATACGTATGGAGCGCATCGATAAAAGCTCCCGGAGAATCGTTGATTATGTATCACAACACCCCGGTATAGAAAAGGTATATTATCCATTTCACCCGGAAAATCCTCAGATTGAACTTGCAAACAGGCAGATGACCGGAGCAGGCGGGTTATTTACACTGGCGCTGAAAACCTCAGATGTGGAGAAAGTGGAGGAATTCTGCAATTCGCTGAAGCGGTTTTTGCTGGCGGTATCGTGGGGAGGTTACGAATCACTCGTTTTTCCGGCTACTGCTGGCACAGAAAAAGACAGCGAACAAAATAATGCACTGGTTAATTTCATACGTTTTTATATTGGCCTGGAAGACCCGGAACTTCTGATGGAGGATATCGGGCAGGCACTTGAAAAGATTGGATTGAATGATGATAGATAACGTTTTAACTGCATATAAAAAACACTTCACGGGCAACCCTGTGATTATCCGGTCGCCCGGAAGGGTCAATCTGATCGGAGAGCATACCGATTATAACGATGGATATGTAATGCCTGCGGCCATCAATTACTTCACATGGTTTGCTGTAAGTCCTGCGGATACGGATCAGGTGCGCATCGTTGCCATGGATGTAGATGACCATATTGAATATGATGTAAATGACATTTCTAATTTATCGTCAGCATGGGGCAATTACATTAAGGGCGTTACGTCTCAGTTTATCATTTCCAACATAAAAATCGGGGGCTTTAACTGTGTTTTTTCAGGAAACATACCTCCGGGCGCAGGGTTGAGTTCTTCCGCTGCGCTAACATGCGGTATTGCGTTTGCCGTCAATCATATATTTGAAACCGGACTGGAAACATGGAAGCTGGCAAAAATGGCTCAAACCGCCGAGCACCGCTATGCGAAAGTGAATTGCGGAATAATGGACCAGTTTGCCAACCTGTTTTCAGAAAAGGGTAGATTTTCGCTGCTGGATTGCCGTTCGCTGGATTATAAAAAAGAAAACTGGCAAGCAGAAGGTTTGGAAATACTGCTGATAGATACGAAAATCAAACATGCGCTGGCAAGCACCGAGTATAACATTCGGAAACAGCAGTGCGAAATGGCCGTAAACTTCATCAGAGATGTATTTCCTGAAGTTCGTTCTTTACGGGATGTAACGCTTGACATGATCGGTCAATGCGGGCAGGTACTGGGAGAAACGCTGGCAACCAAAGCTACGTATATAGTGGAGGAAAACAACAGGGTGGAATCTGCATTTGATGATCTTAAAAACGGACGGATTGCTGCATTTGGAGAAAAGATGGTGGAGTCGCACAGCGGACTCAGGGACAAGTACAACGTAAGCTGTAAAGAACTGGATTTTCTGGCAGAAACCGTTCTGGAGTACGAAGGGGTATATGGCGCCCGTATGATGGGAGCCGGCTTTGGCGGATGCACACTCAATCTTCTTGAAAAAGGCGTTTCTGAGCACGTGATTGAAGATATTAGTGATAAATACCGGAATACATTTGATGCAGAGCCAGAATTTTACACTATATCACTTGAAAACGGTACATGTATACTATAGGGTTACTATTCCTGATTTTAATATATTTACATTTGACAAATAATATTATTTTAAGATGAAAGCTTGTAATTCTACTTTACTCACAATCGTACTGTTATCATTCGTTTTTTTCATGTCGTGTAATAATGACGATGGAGAAAGACTAAAAGGGCAGTTAGGGGTGACAACCGTAACCACCGGCACCATTGATGCAAACCACAAATACTTTATAACCTTTAGTGGATTGGTTGGTGATCTGGAGTATGCCGACGGGATTGAAATTGGCGCCAATGACAATATCCTGATTCAAATGCCCCGCGTAGGTGAAATACTGTCTGTATATTTATCCAATATTCCAACTGACTGCCCTGATGTATCATCTGCCAGCGCCACGAACAACCAAATCGGGTCTAACGGAAACCCCAGCGATCCGAAGCATCCTGAAGCCCAATATGAGTCAATATTCCTCGTCCCCGGTGATGGGTCGGCTGGAGAGTTGACATTTACGGTAGCCTGTAACTAAGTGTCTGTCCATAAAATTGTATAGTCATGGCATGGCATGACTTGTGGCCGTTCACCGTGGTAATTCCAGGCGCTGCTATTATTTATAATTAAATTTCTTGCCTGCGCGCACCTCTCAGTCTCCCGCCTTCAACTTCGTTTTCGGACGGGCAGGCCTAAAGGAGAGGCCAGCCGCACGGTATGTTATGTTTCTGATAATTTTATAAGCTAATATCCTGAATAAACCGGCACGCATTGTGCCTTAGGTATCCCTAACCCCCGGTTCGTGTCTCCACGAACCAATTCCAGGAATTTAGCAATTGTGCATCCAGTTGTTTCGTGTGGACACGAAACAAGGATTCAGGGAATTAACCGGATCATGATTCTACCGGATCTGCTGATTGTCCAGCCATCTCCGGATGTTTTTCTTTATCCACATGAATATGCAGGAAGCTGCCGTAAATTCTGCATTCGTCCAATCGACAGGAATTTACCAACATTCCATCGTGAACACACATATCCGGACAATCATCGCACATTTCAATCCGGCCATCGGATAAAATATCCGGAGCCTGTATAATTCCGATCCCAAACGCATTTATAGGATAAAAGATCCTGATAGGATTTACAAGGACATACTTCAGAAACTTATAAAACGCCTTCCGAACCGATTTATCAAACAGTAACATTAAAAACACTTTTTTACCTATCCTTTTTTCCGGATAGACAAAGTATGTTCCATAAAACAGATGATGAAAAGTCTGGGCTATCTCCAGGGTTTTCTTTCCGAAAGCTCCAAACATTTTCCCCTTGCCGTTAACAATAATGCTTCCTAAAAGCCATTTAAAAGTTCTATGGTCAATAGTGCCTCCCAGGTAAGAGCTTGCATCGTAATCAGGAAAATGTTCCTTTATTTTCGCGTAAACATCCTGGGCTTTAATATGGGGTTTTCCTATTTTTTCTGTTTCGTCGGTATAACCAAGGCTGTCCATTCTTATATCAACCTTTTTACCCTGAGCGTAATATTCCACTCCTTCAGCAACCGGCAATCCCCGATAGATAATCAGCGAGATTCCATTGATCATCTTCATATTCTCAACCGCCCATTCAATAAATAACGGAACTTCAGCCAGTGATCTCTCTGTAACCGTAATTCCGAAGTGCGCATAAATACCAAACTTGTAAAGCATCCTTGCGTACTTGAGTCTCAGGTCATTCAGATCAAGCTCACTTGAAATTTCCTGTTTTTTAAACTCGGGACGTATCTGGGTCGAATCGATATGAAAACTAATCCCGGTTAATCCGGATTCTTTCAATCTTTTCAGCATGGATTCTGTCAAAGCAAGGCCGTTGGACAGAATTATGCTTTTCAATTTCATACCGGATATGAATTTAATTATTTCGGTGATATCGGGATGAAGAAGAGGCTCTCCTCCAGCTAAGGTTATATTGTCACAGTTTCTCCATTTCTTAAGAAACAGAATTTCTTCCTTGATTTGATCCAGGGATTTATGCCCCTCACCCATGATCAGTCGATAGCATCCCTTGCATTTGATATTACAAACATCCGTTACTTCCACCCAGCCAATAGGGTTGTCATTCATTGACCAGGGCATCCGGTATAAATTAGATTTCTCAGGGTACATATTTTATGCTCTTTTGGTTTTGAGGATGCTTATTATTGAAAATTGAGTAAAGACACAATGATAAAAATCAATTTTTGCAAAATAAAAAATCGGGAGATCCGTATTTTGGTCCGGATAGTTTCACCAAATTACCATATCATCACCGTCCACAAATATCTGTATATGGGCAATACACACACTTTTGTGTATCTTTCGTTTGTGTAAATGGGATATCCGGATTCAGGATGTCCTCAATTAACACAACAAGGTTTTCGCGGTAGGCTTCAAGAATGTTATCGGTGATTTCGTTTCCACTTCGCAGGTATTTCATCCCTTCTGACATTTTCTTTAATTCATAAATGGCTGCTTTTAATGTATCTCCGGTATTTTTCGAGCGGTACAACATGGTATAGTAATACGCCTGGAAACCGGATTTAAACTTACCGTCTTCAAAATATGGACGTATGTATGAATCCGGGTTATCCAGGTCTGATTTTTTAGATCCCCTCATGTCCACCCGGCCTGTTTTATAGTCGATGACGGTTACAACTTTCCCGTCGCCTGAATTTTCTTCGTCAATACGGTCCACAATGCCGCCCAACGCAACCGTGGTGCCATTCGATAGTTTTAGTGTCCCCTCCACATTTACTTCAACCCCCCTGAGGGTAAAAGGGACTTTTTCCAAATCCTGATCAATGATTTTCTTTATTAATCTGCGAATTATACTTTCGAGCAAAACATCTACCCCCTGCAAACTAAAATTACTGTGAATGATTTGATATTTCTGCATCGCTTCCTTCACTTTCTCAGAAATATATTTCTTTCTTGCAATCCGTTCGAGGTCTGCTTCGGTTATCATTTTACCCACAAAATCCTTATAGATCATTTCAATCGCATGGTGCAGTATGTTGCCAAATACAAGCGGGTCGATCTGATCTGCCAATACATCAGCCTCCGGTACTTTAGCAATGTATTTTAAATAGAATTTGAGTTTACAATCAATGTAAGTAACTAATCTGGAAGGCGATAACCGTTTAGGTTCATCGCCAACACGTATAAGATATTCGTTCAACCGATTTAAAATTGCGTCCGTCTTTTCAATAACCACCTGATTCCCGATATCTGCCGGCTTATCAGGAACACTCATTTCTTTCTCCACCACCTTCATTCCTGCAGACCTGCCCGATTTATTGATCAGTTGAAGTATAAACCTGCTCTTCTCCCCCCCGCCTACAACAGCCGTTTCTGTATCGTACAGGATATGTATATTTTCGGCACGCTGTAAAACCCGCTTAAAATGATAGGCATAGATGGCATCCCGTTCTTCAAATGTTGGCAAATCAAAAGCTTTACGCGCCACATACGGGATATAGGATGTGCCAAAACCTGACCTTGGCAGCTTATTTTCATTCACTCCAAGAAGTATAACATTTTTAAAATCAAGAGCCCTTGATTCCAGCAGGCCCATCACCTGCACACCATTCAACGGCTCGCCCGAAAAAGGAATGGTTAAACTCCTGAAACTTTCCATGAATAGATGCTGAAGAAATTTCAATCCGGGTGAAAAGGACTGACCGGCCAGGTTTTCCTGAAATCTCCGGAGATATTTCAATCCATGGTAAATGATCTCAAGTGAAGAATCATCTTTATCCTGATCTGTAGATTTCAGATGATAAAATAACGCTACGAGAAAATTATTGATGTTTTCCAGTAATTCGGAATAGTCGTTTACCGGCTCAAAAATTGATCTTATCCAATTTTCTTCACATCTGTTACAAATTTCCTCCGCTACCACCCACTTTAATTTATCGTGTCTGATCCATGCACTCAGTCCGGCAACAAGTTCGGAGAAAACAGGACTTATTAATGTGTTTTTTAATAAAGCAATGATCTGATTCCCTTCATACATCAGCTTACCATTACGCTTTTGCATACTACGATGCAGGCTGATGACTTCTGAAATAAAATGATACAGCGCTGTATTCCGAAACGGATATCCCATGGTAACATTGATTGTGGATACATGCATCGCATACAGCACGGGCATCATCATATTTTCATCCGCCATGATGATGGCAGTCCGGATGGCATCATTTTGAGCATATTGCTTTTCATCCAGTATTTTGCCGGCATATTTTGCCTGAGCCACCAGTTGCGGACATCCGGTGATTTCGATCCGCTTCTCCTGACTGAACATGTCTGTTTCAATCCAGTGAATATTTTTGAAATGCCACTTCTTTTTATATTTACGCAGGAAATCTCCGGCTTCATCCCGTATATCCTGCATATACATACGGTCACAATCCCAGTAAATTTCGGCAACTCCCCGGGACAGCAGTGATTGAATGATCTGCTCCTCAGCACGCGATAGCGCATTGAAACCGGCAAAAATTATTTTTTCGTAAGGAATATCTACGCCACCTTCTTTAAGTTTTTCCGCCAGAATCCGATATATCCGGCCGGCATAATACGTATGGCCGGCATCGGAAAGCGCCGCAAATTTTTCGTAGGCTTCGCCGATGCGTTTCCAGTTTTTAACAAATTTTTCAGCCAGATTTGTATTTTCATCGGAGGTGAACAGTTTCATGAAGTTCAGGTATGCACTGCGCATTTCCTCATTGTCTCCAAATACCTTTTCAATATCCTCTATGTCAGAAAGACCGGAATACAGTTTCTTACTATCTACCAGGTTGCGGTCAATCTCATCAAAATCGGACAGCAATATCTGGCCCCAGGCATAAAATTTTTCAAAATTAATTACAGGCTCGAGCGACTTATAAACTTCATATAAGCGAAATACAAGCGATATTTCATCCAGGGGTGTATGTCCCGCGCTTTTATATACAAAATCCTCTATTCCAAGTATTTCGGGGCTCCAGAATATTTTGTCGTTGAAGCGTTCCCTCAGAATGTTTAAGAAATAAAGTCCGGCCCTTTTTGAAGGAAATACAAAGCACCATTTACCAAGGGCGCCCACCTCTTTTTCATCAATACGATCAACAATATGCTGCAGAAAGGACTTCATTTAATACACCTCCACAACCTCCCGGTCTGTAAAATAGATGATATATTTCCTTACATCCGTATATCCCATATTTTTGAGCAGTTGGCCGTATTTATGGAGTTGCTTTTCATAGCGTGTAGCTTTTTCCCCTGTTTTGTAATCCACAATTACGGCCTGGCCATTCTTTACCATTACTCTGTCGGGTCGGGAAAGACCTTCGGGAGAAATGATTGACCGTTCGTTATAAATTTCCCAGCTGCCATCAAACCATGCTTTAATCTGCGGATTGCTGAACAGCATGTTTGTTTCCTCTATTATTACCTTCTTTTCACCAGGCGTCATGATTCCCTCATTTTCAAGGTTATCAATTGCTGCAGGCAGGTCTCCGGTTGTTTCAAGTTGTTCAAAAATCCTGTGAAGCAGTATCCCGTTTTTGATTTTTTCAGATTTCTCATTATCGAACAGCAGAAAAAACCTTTCCGATTCTGATTTTATGGAAACATTGGGTCCTCCGGTAATAGAAGTAGAAGGAAAGTCAAATATGACGGTAGATTTTTCGGTTTCATATGAAACAGCCGGTACTACACTGCTTTCATCTCCCCATGCGAAATATCTTGTTGTTTCGTCCCAATAAGTCCGGTGTCCGAAATCTGCATCTTCAAAGACATTATAAATCAACTTATTTAACCTGGTTATTGCTTTGTTATCTTTGAAATTCTCAGAAAAAATATACAACCGTTGCTCTGCCCTGGTAAAGGCCACATAAGTTACATTAAGCCACTCAAGCATGCCTTCAAGATGCTCCCGGCGATACGCGTTTTCGAAATCTGAATTCTTAAGCTCTTTTTCAAATACAAGCGGTAGCATATTGAATTTCTTATAGTCCCCTTCAAGTTCAGACGTCCAGAATATTGTTCTGGGCTTTGTCCTTATCACGTAATTTGCAAAAGGCATGATGACAATGGGTTTCTGCAGTCCTTTTGCCTTATGAACAGTCATTACTGATATCGATTCCCGGGAATCGGATGAAACTACTGTAAGGTCATCTTTGCTTTCTTCCCACCAATCAAGAAATGTCTGAAGATCGTTTTTTCCTTTTACGGATTGTTCCAGGCATAATTCCTGAAACTTAAGGACAAAATTGTCGGTTTGGCCTCCCAGCCCGAACACAGCAATCAAATTTTCAACGAGTTCATACAGCGGCAACCGCAAAAACACTTTCAGATTGCTGAGGAAATAAGCTGGCATTTCATTTTCAAAAATTATGCCTTCGTTATTGTAATCCGAAAACACCGCATCCATGTCTTTATTTAGCTTTCCCTTTACCTCAAGATATAAGTAAAGCAGGTTGGTCCTGGCCAGTGCATCTTCCCTGTCGTGGAGCCATCTGATGGCATTGATTAAAAGGCGGACAATGGAATTATTCTCTACTTTAAGAGACTTATCAGTAATGACCTGGTAGCCGTTGTCAATGAGGAAACCGGCGATATCGTATCCCAGGTCCCACTTATCTACCAGAATCATAATATCACCCGGATGATAACCAACATCTTGTGCATTTTTTATTACTTCGATTGTTCTTTCTTTTGCCATTTCTTTCCAGGATTTGTCGTTATCTGCTGAGAACAGCCGGACCTCTACATATCCCTTTTCGGATTTAACAGGAGTTTGTTCATGATGTCTGAAAGTATCCGCAATCAAATGGTTGCTTGTAGGTAAATCGGGATCCAGTGATAATATTTTCGTAGCAATTTTAAAAAATTCATTATTAAAATAAACAATATTGGAAGCACTCCGGTAGTTTTTATCGAGATGTTCTTCCCTGGTCTGATCCGAAAATTCAGCCAGATCGCGCTGCACACCGGATATCAGAAGCCTCATGTCACCGCCACGCCAGCGATAAATAGATTGCTTTACATCACCCACAATGAGTGTGTTTCCAAATTCACTTAACACATTTTTAACAAGCGGGAGAATGTTTCTCCATTGATAAAAGGATGTATCCTGAAATTCATCAATAAGAATGTGCTTGTACCGGGCGCCTATTTTCTCATAGATGATGGGCGCATCTTTGTCATCTATAACTTCATTTAGCAAAAAAGCATTGTCAGAAAGTAAAACAATGTTGTTCTCGGAACGATAATCTTCCAGATTTTTGTCGATCATCCCGAGGATCCCGTAGGAATAAATATTTTTCAACAGCGATTTTGCTGCATTGTAGCTGCGATGTTTATCCTCATGAAACGTCAGTATAGAATCACAAACCGATTGAAGCCCTGCCTGCTGAACCTGTTCGATGCGATCGGATTTTTCTGAACTTTTAGCGTACCAGGTGTTTTCACCCCTGACTGTTTTCAGAAAGGTATCTGTTAATACATAATCGCCTCTCAGGATTTTATTAAATGTGTTGGCCCAGCCTCGCGATCCTCCGGAAAAGTCTGAAGTAGTCAATCCATGACTTTTAATTAAATCAAGCGCCTTCTGTGCCCCGGATTTCATACCGTTTGCATAATCATCCCTTATTTTCTTTAACTTTTTAACAAATTCTTTAATTTCCTCCAATGAATGGTCTTTCCCTGAAATTCCTTTTCTGAAATTTTCTTTAAACAATTCAAGCCCCAGGTCTTTCAGATTCCGGTCAATGCTCCACCCTGTGTCTGCATCCATTTTTGAGAATGCAAAATCTTCAAGCCAGCTTTTCAGTGCCATATCTGTTTCAAGAAGACCGTATAGCTTATCGACAGCATAATCGATAGCACGTTTTTCATCCACATCGATATCGAATTTTAGCGGAAGATCAAGTTCTTTTGCAAACCCTCTGACAACTTTTGCAAAGAAGTAGTCAAGGGTGCTGACGCTAAACCTGCTATAATTATGCAGTATATTTTGAAGCGTGGCGTCAGCCCTTTTATCGATCTGCATCCGGATGCCCTCAGCCTCAAATTCTTTTTCAATTTCTGTCCGGGTTTCGGTCGGCCGGTTATTTGATATTTCCAGCAATTCTTCGAGTATCTTCCGCTTCATTTCCTCCGCAGCCTTGTTGGTGAATGTAATAGCCAGTATTTTTCTGTAATTTTCCGGGTCGCGGAGTACCAGTTTCAGATAATCCTTTACAAGCGTAAAAGTTTTTCCGGATCCGGCGGACGAACGATAAATAACCATGTTTTTAAAATCAACCGGCTTTTCTTCGTCAAAAAAAAGGGGTAATTGCATCTGAGATTCCGTTAAAGCGGCGTCAAAATTTCCAGGACTCAAATTAGTCATTTACGAACAAAAAACACGATCATTTGTCGAGTTCCAAAGGCAATTGTCATGGATATTTTTTACTAGAATGGAATACTGCCGTTTTAATCAGGTTAAATTGTCACGGTGAAGATACTGAAAACAAATCTGTAACAACATACGTTTTAACAATAGATGTTCATACATTTGTATTAACTGAACTCGATAATCATGTTGACAAGAACCGTAAAGGTCCATAAAATTGGAAACAGTAAGGGAGTAATAATTCCACCAGCCTGGCTTGATCAATTAACTGGAAATAAGGCTGTCCAAAATATAGAACTTGTAATGCGTACTGAAGGCTCTGTAATTATAATTGAGCCACTATTAAAACCAAGACAAGGTTGGGCGAAAGCCGCCATAAAAGCACATGCTCGAGGTGATGATTCTCTGTTGATACCTGATGTTTTTGAAGATGAGAAAATTGAGTAAATGAAGGTCAATCAGTTTGAGGTGGTGCGTGTCAACCTTGACCCGACTGTGGGTAAAGAAATGAAAAAGGATCGGCCATGTGTTGTAATCAGTCCCAATGAGCTCAATTATGCCTTAGGTACTGTAATAATTGCACCAATTACCACAACCGCCAGAGGGGATATGCCCTGGAGACCGAGATGTACTACCAAAGGTACTTCCCGGTTTGGGGAAATTGTACTAGACCAGCTTCGCGTAATTGATAAGGAAAAACGAATTATCAAGTTTGAAGATGAACTCGACAGAACCGCAGTTCTTCAGGTCAAGAGGATTCTGGCGGAAATGTTTAATTAGAGCCTGTTTATAAACTTGCAATATAGAAAAATTGAATTCCATAAATCCCCTCTTGGGAGGGGTAGGGGTGGGTTTATTAATAAATTCATTCAATTTTTCTTTGAATAAATGACTTTATGGACAGACTCTAATTAGAGCCTAAAACCTAATCTCTATTCCTATCACCCTGAGCCTGAATAGATCATAATACGGAAATAATATTTATCTCTTCTTCCATCCGCTTCCATTCGTCAAGGTGCATTTGAAGTTTTCCTCACTCAATCACTCGGTTTTAAATTCAATTTACAATTTAAAATCCTGTGTTTCCGATGACATAACTTGTCGAGGCGATCCGGCAATCTCAAAATCCATCGAGGTATTAAACTCTATGTGACTTCTTGTACGGATCACATAAACTTATTCCCCATATGAATTACTTGGTATCTTTGCAACATGAAAAGGGTAGTTGTCGGTCTTTCCGGTGGTGTTGACTCCAGCGTAGCCGCGTACCTGCTGAAAGAGCAGGGATACGAGGTTATCGGTATGTTCATGAAAAACTGGTATGACGACTCCGTAATCATCAGCGATGAATGCCCCTGGCTTGAAGACAGTAACGACGCCCTAATGGTTGCCGAAAAACTCGGGATCCCCTTTCAGGTTATTGACTTAAGTATAGAATATAAAGCGCGAATTGTTGACTACATGTTTGCGGAGTACGAGCGTGGTCGTACGCCCAACCCGGATGTACTTTGTAACCGGGAAATCAAGTTTGATATATTCCTTAAAGCAGCTCTGAAGCTGAAAGCTGATTATATAGCTACCGGACACTATTGCCGAAAAGAACAAATTGAAGTTGGTAATACAACATACTACCGGTTGCTGGCAGGGAAAGATAAAAACAAAGACCAAAGTTATTTTCTGTGCCAGCTTAGCCAGCACCAGCTTGCAAAGGCCTTATTTCCAATTGGTGAACTGGTTAAGGCGGAAGTGCGTCAGATAGCCAAAAGCCTTGACCTTGTTACGGCCGATAAAAAAGATTCGCAGGGATTATGTTTCATTGGAAAAGTGAGATTACCGGAATTTTTGCAACAGCAATTGAAACCGGCAAAAGGAAAAGTGGTTGAAGTTCCTGTTGAAGCTAAAAACTATCAGGACAATCCGGCAACCGGAAGGTATGAAACAGTAATTACCGGTAAGGAATCTCTTATTTCCCTCACAGCACCTTATACCTACAAAATTTCAGACGGCGAAATTGTAGGCGAACATAACGGCGCCCATTATTATACGATCGGGCAGCGAAAGGGGCTCCACATTGGCGGCAAGCCCAAACCTTTATTTGTGATCGCTACAGATACTACTGAAAATGTAATTTATATGGGTCAGGGTGATAACCATCCGGGATTATACAGAAAAGGGCTTTTTGTGAAAAAAGGAGATATACACTGGCTGCGGGACGACCTGCAAATGGATGCAGGAGAATCAAGAAAGTATCTGGTGCGGATACGCTACCGGCAGGCACTGCAGGATGCCGTCTTATACATGGAAAACCCCGGCTTGTATGTTATTTTCGATAAGTTGCAGCGAGGTGTTGCATCCGGGCAGTTTGTAGCCTGGTATGACGGGGAAGAATTGCTGGGGTCAGGGGTGATTGATTGAATGTATACTTGAACAGGTGTACACTTTAAACGTCATCCTATCGCAAGCGCCTGAATAACGGGGAAAATCTCATCTGATATATTTTTTCAGTCCGGCAATCATTTTATCAACATCCTCTTTTGTGTTAAAAATATGGTTACTTAGGCGCAATGCATTGTATTTCGGGAGGGATTTCACAATGATGTCATCAGCTCTCAGGCTTTCAAAAACCATGCTTTTTGGCGTATCCCCTTCAATATCAATACTCACCATTGCACTTCTTAACCGGAGATCTGATGGACTTATGATCTTTACTCCTTGTATTTTTCCCAGTTGCAGATAACAGTAGTCGCACAAATCCCTGCATTGTTTTTCAACATTGCTTCTGCCCATTTTCTCATGCCAGTCAAGTACTTCACCAAATGCGATAATCTGCGCCACATTCCTGGTACCTGATGAAGCGGAATAGCTCTGGTATCCCGAAGCGATAAACACCGGATTGATCTTATCCCGGATGTCTTTATTCACATACAACATGCCTGTTTCTTTGGGTCCCATCAGCCATTTGTGTCCGCTCGTGGCATACACATCAACTCCCAAATCCTTCACATTTACAGGAATCATACCTGCCGCCTGCGCTCCATCGGCAATGAAAATAATATCTCTTCCCCGGATTGCTTCGGCAATTTGTTTGAGAGGCATTCGCAAGCCCGTTATGGTTGTCACATGACTCAGCAACAGTACCCTGGTTTGCGGAGTAATGGCTGAAACTACGCTGTCCACAACCTGTTCTACACCCTCCGCCGGCATGGGTATTACAAGTTTTACGACTTTAGCACCGCTTACACCGGCCAGATATTCAAGTCCGGTTTCGCCCCCTCCGTGTTCATGGTTGGTCGTAAGTATTTCATCTCTGGCATGTAGCTTCAGGGTCGAGCTTACCATGCTCAGCCCTTCGGTAGTATTACGTGTAAGTACAATCTCATCAATCGCACAATTCAAAAAAGCAGCAGCTTTGGCCCGTACCGCTTCCATTTCCTTCCCTAGCATATCCCAGTTCTGAACCACCGGATTGGACTCAAGTATCCGGGTTATTTCAAATATTCGCTGTGATACCCAGGCAGGTGAAGGCCCGAGGCTGCCAGTATTCATATATACAAGACCTTCCTTCAACAGGAGCGATCTTCTCACATCCTCTGCAATGACGGCACCTGCTAATATATGTTCCGGATCATTCAACGCCTGAAGCGAAATACTCAAACCAGACAACCCAAATGCCGAAACAGCGGTTTTTCGGATAAAATCCCTGCGCGTATCCATAGCTTATTTTTAGATTGTATAATATGACATCGACCTGCATAATACCTATGCCTACTGAAAAATACCAATATTATGTAATGAAAGACACCATAATAATGGTATACACCTAACGTTTTACGAAAGCTAATATGATAATGCCCTGTAAATTCAGATGAATGGCAGTGTCTGCTATCTGCCTTGGGTAGCAGACACATATGAGATATTAATCGTATTTTGAATTTTTAAATCGCAATGCCGATAAAAGATTTGAATGCAAGCGCCATCAATCCGGTAATGAGCATCGTAATTCCAAGACCTTTCAGACCGTCGGGTACATTTGAATATTTAAGTTTTTCCCTTATTGCAGCCAGTGCTATAATGGCCAGTGCAAATCCCAGCCCGGAGCCAAATCCATATACGGTTGCTTCAGCTAGATTATAGTCACGCTGGACCATAAAAAGTGAACCGCCAAGTATGGCACAATTTACCGCAATCAAAGGCAGAAAGATGCCTAATGAACCGTACAATGCAGGAGAGAATTTTTCAATCACCATTTCAACCAATTGCACCATAGAGGCTATAATGGCAATAAACATGATGAATTGAAGAAACTCAAGGCTTATTTCGCTAAAAGAAGCATGGAGCCAGGTAAGCGCCCCTTCTTTGAGTATATATTCCTGTATAAGCCAGTTCAGCGGTACAGTGACAGCCAGCACAAAGATTACCGCAGCTCCCAACCCAAAGGCTGTGACAACTTTTTTTGAAACTGCGAGAAACGAACACATTCCTAAAAAATAGGCAAAGATCATATTGTCAATAAAAACTGATTTTATTCCCAGGCTAAGTAAATCCATTTGTACCGATTTTTAAGATATCACTAATTAACTCTCAACGAATCCGGTTTTGGTTCGTTGAATCCAGATTAAAATTCCCAGTACCATAAATGCCCCAATGGAATCCACCATCAAGCCATTGTTGGGAAAGCCAGCCCATCCAATACTTTCAAAAACAGGAAAGTTAAAGATCGACCCCGACCCCAGCAGTTCTCTGAAAAATGCCACAGTAAGAATAATCCAGGCATATCCAAACCCGCTTCCCAACCCGTCAATTATCGAATCGGTTGGTTTGTTTCCCATCGCATAGGCTTCCAAACGTCCCATTACAATGCAATTTGTAATGATAAGGCCAACAAATGCGCCCAAAATCTTGAACATAGGGTAGTTGTAAGCTTTTAATACTTCACTTACAAGTGTTACCAGTGTTGCAATAATGCTTAACTGTACAATGATCCTTACCCGGTTTGGAATTAAATTCCTCATCATCGATGTGATCAGGTTGGAAAACACAATCACAAACACCACCGACACGGCCATAATCGCCGTTGGCCTCATCTGAACGGTTATGGCGAGCGCCGAACAAATGCCAAGAACTTGTATTGTTATCGGATTATCATCGTTAAGCGGATCCGAAAATATCCTTTTTCTTCTCTTCGATAAAAGTGGTTCCTTTACTTTTACTACGGGCGTTTTTTCTAAGGTTTCAGTGCTCATTATATATATACATTTAAATCTTATTCAATTCTAAATCGCTTCCTGACGTTGTATCTTTTTTATAAATGCTTCATAATCATGAAGATACTCTTTCAGCATGGCATTCAACCCTCTAGCAGTTATGGTGGCCCCTGACATCCCATCAACTTCGTGCGGGCCAAACATCGAGGGGTCTTTCTTTTCACCTTTCAGCATTGTCACCGACATAAATTTTCCCTGATTATCAAATATTTTTTTTCCAATATAGCGGTCTTCAATTTCACTTTCTGTAATTCTTGCACCAAGTCCGGGTGTTTCGCCCACGTGGCCGAATGAAACCCCTTTGATTGTATTCAGGTCGCTTTCGAGAGCAACAAAACCAAAGATATTATTCCAAAGTCCATTTCCATATACAGGAAATATATAGGCTTCGATTTTTAACGGATCATCTTTACTTGTAAATTTGAAAACAGGATATTCACGTTCTTCCGGTTTCTTTTTGAAATTCCGTATTATATTTACTTTGTCGGCCTGTATCGGATTGCCTTTCGAATCAGCAGTTATTTCATCTCCGGAAATATTTACCACAAATCCATCAATACGATCATCATAAATAGCCAGGATATCATCGCCTTCCTGCAGGTCCATCACCGCGTTGAGTATCTGCGTTCTGGTATCGAGTTTAATCGCCCGGGTCTGGGCAGGCTTCAGCAGTTGATTGGCCAACGACAAGGCACCGCCAATAATAATTGTCATTATCGCAGTAAAAACTATTATGTAAGTGTTAGACAGTCGCACGTTTTAACCTCCTTTTTTTATTAGCTCCCACAACAAAATAATCAATAAGCGGTGCAAAGACATTCATCAGTAAAATAGCCAGCATGATCCCTTCCGGATAAGCCGGGTTCCATACCCTGATAATGACCGTTAATACACCAATAAGTATACCATAATACCATTTTCCGGTTTCGGTTTGTGTTGCCGTTACCGGATCAGTTGCCATAAATGTCGCTCCGAATGCAAGTCCGCCTATCACCAGATGATAATGTGCCGGCAATAGCATAAAAGCGTTGGATCCTAAAAGGTTCATTACCGTGCCCATTACATACGCACCTCCAACTACTCCAACGGTAATTTTCCAACTTCCGGTACCGGTAGTTATCAAAATGGTCGCACCGATCAGTGCCATCAAAACCGAAGTTTCACCTATCGAACCCGGCATTATACCTATAAACAAATTCCAGAAGTCGAAAATTCCGTCGGCCCATCCCTTTCCGTATTCGGTAAGGGCCTGCACCATATTCTCACCCGACTGAGCTACGTCAGCACCAATGGAAAGCGGGGTCGCACCCGTGTAACCATCTACGGTTGGTTGCCCGCCCTTGAATACCCATACATCGCCTGTAATATCAGTAGGGTAGGCAAAGTACAGAAATGCCCTTGCTGTAAGCGCCACATTCAGAATATTCATACCGGTACCCCCGAAAACTTCTTTACCTATAACTACCGCAAAGGCGGTAGCCATAGCCACCTGCCACAAAGGAATATCCGGAGGCATCACGAGGGGAATCAACATACCCGTAACGAGGAAACCTTCATTGATCGGATGCCTTCTTATGGTTGCTATTGTAAACTCAATCCCGAGGCCAACCACATAGGACACAATAACAATGGGTAAAACCAACTTTGCACCAAGCCACATCTTTGTCCAGAACTCCGCAGTTTCGCCGATAGCGAGAAAATGCTGGTGACCTACATTCCACATGCCGAATAACAATGCAGGTATCATAGAGATCACTACCGTACTCATCAAGCGTTTCATATCCATCGCATCCCGGATCTGCGTTCCTGATTTAGGGGTAGTTTCGTTGGCTGTAAAAAGGAATGTTTCGTTTGCCTCAAAAATGAAATAAAACCTTTCGTACTTTCCTCCTTTTTCAAAAAGCGGTTTAATCGCGTCTAATTTCTTCCTGATAAAATTCATTCAGTACTATTGGTTAACCGTGAATCATTAAATCAATTCCTTCCCTTACAATGGCCTGCACATCATGCTTCGAAACGTCAATAAATTCACATAATGCCAGGTCTTCTTCAATTACCTCAAATATGCCTAACGCTTCCATCTCATCATAATCCTGTGCCAGAATGGCTTTAAGCAAATAAGTAGGATAAATATCCATTGGGGTAACCTTCTCAAAAGAACCTGTTACAACGAAGGCACGTGGCCCTCCTTGCAGGTTAGTATCAATCGTGTACTCTTTCTTATGATTTAAAAATGAAAATAAACCCAGTCCCCTGTAAAAACTTAGTTTTTTCGTTGAAGGCATAATCCATCCGAACATCTCATAATGATCTCCTTCCGGAATTACTGTTATCTGATGATGATAAAATCCGAGATGGCCGTCTTTATCAATCTTTTCGCCCGTAAGCACATTGCCACTAATAATCCGTACATGATCATTACTCAGGGTATCTCCAACGAATTTTCCAATATTAGCGCCACTGTATGTCTTGTAATACTGTGGATTTTTTACTTCTGAACCAGTGATTGCAATGTATTTGGAGGCATCGTAACGACCATTAAGAAACAATTTTCCAATCTGGATAACTCCGTACGGATTAAGCGTCCATACGATTTCACCTTTGTTAATAGGGTTGATATGATGTATTTGCACGCCCACATTTCCGGCAGGGTGCGGGCCGGAAATTTTATTTATTTCCAAACCCCTCACCTGTGAAAATACCCGGGGCACTTCACCGCTAGCCTCCAGGGTAAGATGTATATCACCATCGGTAAATTTTTTCAAAATATCGAGCCCGGCTTGAAAGTACTTTTCCTGGCCATCAAAAATATACGCGTAATCCGGCGCCAGCGGATGACTGTCAAATCCGGAAATAAATATCGATTTGGGCGTGTCTTCAGGATTGGCCACAATTCCGTAGGGCCGCTGTAATATATTTGGCCAGACACCACTTCTGAGCATCATTTCCTGCACTTTATCGCGGGAAACATTCCGGATATCAGAAACGGAAAACCGCTCGTAGGGTTTAAATTCAATCTCTTTATCGGCAAGAATTATAATTTCAAGCAACTTTCTTTTTTCACCACGCTTTATGGCTACCACCTCTCCGCTTACAGGAGAAGCATACATTATGTTTTCCATTTTTTTATCGTAAAAAACGGGTGTACCGGCTTTTACATTCTCACCTTCAGCAACCAGCACTTTTCCCCTTTGCACTCCGGGAAAATCAGTAGGTTTTAACGCAAATGTGGCTGGCTGGATGTCTTCCGACAGGGTTCTTTGGGCTTTCCCCTTCAGGTTGATGTTAAAGCCCTTTTTTAATTTAATATATTTCGACATTCTGTTATTTTCAGAAAAGTTCTGCCCTCCGGAAAATCCAGCCAAAATTAACAAAATTTTGAATAATTAAAATGTACGGAATAATTAATTCACACGCACTTCCAACTAATAAAAATCCGGTTCTGAATATTTGAAATCTATGTGTTCACCGGTTCATTTATTTCGGTTCCAAGCACTAATATATGGGCGTAAATCTGCTCCATCAGCCACACAGGGGTGGAGGTGGCTCCGCAGATACCAATTTTATCTTCAGGTCTAAACCAATTCTTTTCCACATCATCCGGTTTTTCCACAAAATAACTTCTGGGATTATTTTCGCTGCAAACAGAAAACAAAGCTTTTCCGTTAGAACTTTTTTTGCCGCTAACAAAAATTATTACATCATGAGCCTGTGAAAAGCGTGTCAGTGGCGGCTCTCTGCCTGATACTTGGCGGCAAATACTGTCGTTGGCTTTAAAATCGAACACATCCAACCGTCCCGTATCCTTAATTCTTCTTTCTATTTCTTCCTTGATCGCATAGAAACCTTTGGTGCTCTTGGTTGTCTGGCTGAACAGCACAATCGGCTTTGTAAAATCAACCTGATCCAGATCTTCTTTTGACATCACCACAATCGCCTCGTTGCGCGTCTGTCCCGTAAGCCCTATCACTTCTGCATGACCGGGTTTACCATATATCACAATCTGCCCGTTAGCTACCGTCATTTTATCAAATGCATTTCTTACACGGTTCTGCAGTTTCAACACCACCGGACAACTGGCATCAATCAATTCAATGTTATTTTCCAGCGCAATCCGGTACGTTTCGGGAGGCTCCCCGTGTGCCCGTATCAGAACCCTTGCATTTTTTATATTTTTAAAATCCTCCTTTTCAATTACTATCAGTCCTTTTTCTTTCAGCCTGTTCACTTCCATTGAATTGTGAACAATATCACCCAGGCAATACAGTGGGCCGGATTCGGCCATCTCATCCTCGGCCATTTTTATGGCAAACTCCACTCCAAAACAATAACCTGAATTCTGATCAATATTTACTGTCATGCTTTTCCGGTTAATTTTGTTCCAATATCCTGCTTGTCGCAAGGTTCAGCCCTTCCTCGATTTGCTCGTCGAGTGTAAGGTAGGTCGTGTCGATGATCAGGGCATCGTCAGCCTGCTTCAGTGGGCTGTCTTCCCGCGTCGAATCTATTGCATCACGCCTTGCAAGGTTTGCTTTCACTTCCTCAAAATCTACCAACTGGTTCTTTTCGAAAAGCTCTTTCTGCCTCCTCTCGACACGAATATTCATATCGGCAATCATAAATATTTTTAATGCTGCATCGGGAAACACTACTGTGCCGATATCTCTTCCATCCATTACCACCCCTTTCTTTTTCCCGAACTTTTGCTGCTGGCTCACCATGGCCTTCCGTACAGGCGACAATGCACTTACCTGACTTACGTGTTCTGTGACTCTCATTGTCCTGATTTCTTCTTCCACTCTTAATACGTTAAGAAATGTTTCCGTCTCTCCCGTTTTCGGATTAACATGAAAGGTAATTTTTATGTTATCCAACGCCTTTTGCACTTCTCTGGGGTTGGTAAGCGTAATATTATGGTCCAGAAAATACAACGTCACCGCCCTGTACATCGCACCCGAATCCACATACAAGTATCCTAGTTCTCTGGCCATAGCTTTTGCCGTTGTACTCTTCCCACATGCCGAAAAACCGTCAATTGCAATATTAACTTTTTTCATTCAGATATCAGCAATCTACTTGAGGACACGGAATGGGTTTGTTTGGCTTAATTGTCCTTGGTTTATTCGTTGATTTACAGGAACCTGCCAACAGTAATATACCCAGTAATAAACATATGACCTTTCTTGATTTCACCTTACCAGAATTTTAATACAAATATAGCTTATTAAATTCTTTTATGGGATAGATTTGTTTACGGCAATTACTAATCAGATATTCGATTGGCATGGCATCAGTTCAAGGAAACCTCATTGATATTTTAAATAAAAAGATTTATCCCGCATCAGTCTTTTTTGAAGATGGAATTATCACGGGCATAACTGAAATTTCCGAAGCCACACATTATATTCTCCCGGGGTTCATTGATTCTCACATACATATTGAGAGTTCGATGCTTATTCCATCGGAGTTTGCAAGACTAGCTGTCGTGCACGGCACTGTGGCCACGGTTTCCGACCCGCATGAAATCGGCAATGTGCTGGGTGTGAAAGGGGTTGACTTCATGATACACAATGGCGCAAAAGTTCCCTTCAAATTTAACTTCGGAGCGCCTTCCTGCGTGCCGGCCACACCGTTCGAAACGGCGGGAGCGGAAATTACAGCTGCCGATATAAACAGACTACTTTCGCGCGATGAGATAAAATACCTTTCTGAAATGATGAACTGGCCGGGAGTCATCAGCCGGGATGATGCTGTCATGCAAAAGATCCGCCTTGCGGCAAAGCACAAAAAGCCTGTTGACGGACACGCCCCGGGACTTAAAGGCGATCAGGCTGATGCCTACATTTCGGCAGGAATCAGCACCGATCACGAATGCTTTACCTATGACGAGGCCCTGCATAAAATAAAATCCGGCATGAAAATATCTATCCGGGAAGGGAGTGCAGCACGGAACTTTGAGGCACTCTGCAGACTTATAGATGAATATCCTGACATGGTGATGCTATGCTCCGACGACAAACACCCCGATGAACTTGCTTCCGGCCATATCAACAAACTGGTAAGTAAAGCAATAGATAAAGGAATTGACCTTTTCAATGTCCTGAAAGCCGCATGCATCAATCCGGTCTTACATTACAACCTGAATGTGGGCATGTTACGGGAGGGAAATCCAGCTGATTTTATTATCTTAAAGGATTTAAATGCGTTTGAAGTAATACAAACCCGGATAGAGGGTATAAAAGTCGCAGAGAATGGCAAATCATTGATATTGCATCAAAACGAAGCACCTATAAATAATTTCAATATCTCACCCATATCGCCGTCGGCGTTTCGTGTAGAAGCAAAGGGTAATAAAATCAGGGTTATCGAAGCATTTGACGGGCAACTTATCACTTATGGAATCAGTTGCGATGCAAAAACCGAAAACGGCGAAGTGGTAAGTAACACGGACAGCGATGTGCTGAAAATGGTGGTACTGAACAGATATTTCCAAACGACTCCTGCCGTGGCATTCATAAAAAATATTGGATTAAAGGAAGGAGCCATTGCCTCCTCGGTAGGGCACGATTCGCACAATATCATTGCAGTGGGCGTTGATGACGACTCGTTGGCAAAAGCCATAAACCTGATCATAAAAACAAAAGGTGGAGTATCGGCTGTGGGTTATGGCCGGGAGCTTCTGCTTCCGCTCCCGTTTGCGGGTCTGATGTCTGGTGATGATGGGTATAATGTTGCCAGTAGTTACATCGAAATTGATCGGTTTGCTAAAAAACTGGGTTCCGGCCTGCGGGCTCCCTTTATGACGTTATCTTTTATGGCTCTGCTGGTGATCCCTGACCTAAAGCTAAGCGATAAAGGCCTGTTTAGCGGAAATAAGTTTGAGTTTGTGGATCTGTTTTGTTAGCAGGAAACATCTTCCTTAGCCAAGATGCGGAATTTCTTTTTGTCCTTACCTGCGTTACGCTCAGTTCCGGGAAAATGAAAGGGTTAATTCAATTAATACAACAAAAAAACATCCATAAACTTTTCCCGTACTTACCCCTCAATATCGGCATCGTTTTTCATCTGAAAACCGATCTTTTGCCCGTGGCCTATTTCCTTGTTTTTTCCCATTTTCTGCCCCAATGTAATATATTGGATCTGCTTGAAGTCCGGGCCGAAAAGATCACTTTCAATCGCTACAGCCATCGTCTTCTTTACCAGCAATGAAAGATTTTCACTTGTGGCTTCGATATGCTCGATCCCATTAATCAAATAATTTAAACCCTGAGCACCTTCCACCATAAAATGATTTTCTCCATTTATAAGCACCCGAGCAAGTAAATAACCCGAGTCCTCGGTGCGATCGTATTTTATAGAATCCGACAAAAAGTCGTAAATCATAACCTGTGCAAAATAACGCAGATCCTTTTTTTCCTGCAGATACTTCGTTTTCATTAATGGGTGTGTTGCGTTGAACGTCACAATATTGGTTTGCAGCTCAAAAATAAGTATGTCACTGCCAAATTTGAGATTAAATTCAAGTGCATCGACCTCCTTATATTCAATTTCAATATCGGGGAAATCTTTACTTTTCAGCAAAATTTCATTCACAAGCCCGGAAGTTTCCTTCTTCATGTGTACAAACATTTCCATGGTAAGCTTCCAAATATTTTTCTTGAGTGTAGCGGTGGTTTGAAGCTGGTGCTGCAGAAATCCTACCGGATCTTTATTAAAATCATCCATAATATCCATTACAACAGTGCATTAATTGGAAAAGTTTTAGTATTTTTTTGAAAATAATCAAGAAACCCAAAATACAGGCATTATGGCTGGAAAAGCAGAAAAATTATTAAAAGATCTGGGCAGGAAGATTGACAGCTTTCTGGAGGAACTGAATGGCGCCACTGATAATCTGCAGGATGAATTTAAACAGCGATTTGAAGAATTGAAAAAAAGCAAAGACTCGCTTGGAAACAATTTCAAGGAATTCAAAGAAAAGAACAAGGGTAAATGGGAAGAAGTGGAAGCACAGCTTGAAAAGGCCGGAAAAGAAGTGAAAGCGGCTTTCCGTACCGCTTTTTCGAACCGGGATAAAAGAAAAGATGATAAGGATTGATTTGCGCATGAGCCCGCCTTCCCGGCTCTCGAATGTTTGCTTGTGTAAAGACAGAACCAGTTATCCGTTTGTTGAGCCATTTTTATCTAATTGAATTCTGTATCCGGTTATTATTTCGTAATTTTATATTGATAAACTCAAATAATAAATATCAATCATGAAAAAGTTATTTTATATACTGCTGTTTTTTGGTTCGGTGCTGAATATAGTCGCATGTTCATCATCGCTGAATACTAACAGATTTACACGTTCGGAACCCTCTTATGCTCTCTATCACAACCTGGCAGATGTTTTACGGCTGCAGGGAGGACTGATGGTAACCGGAATCGGTAACGATGTGAGAGTTCAGATCAGGGGTGGAAACTCAATTAATTTAAACAACCAACCCTATTATGTAATCAACAACATTCCCATGGGAAGAGATTATGGCATGGCAAATAATGCAATAAATCCCATTGATATTATTTCGATCAGGGTGCTGCGAAGTTACCATGAACTGACTACCTATGGGGAGATGGGCAAAAATGGTGTGATCGAGATAAAAACACGCACCTACGATCAGTAATATATTCGGGTGTCCTGAATTGTATCTCAGTATTTCACCGGGCATTTGTTTCATAACAGAGGTGGATTATTTTACTTTTCAGAACAATAAGATAGTTTTTTGTTGCTGTTCCGGTCATTACTTCAACTTAATTATTCCTCCCGGCTTTGGTTAAGGCTCCAGATTGTTAGATTTGTATCGATTTTATTACACTTCTTTGTTGTTTGATGCACAAACTGCATGAAAAATATTTATGTTATTCCGGGGCTTATTCTTGCTGTTGCCGTTAGTTCACCCGTTTGTGCACAAGACACGGATTTACGGAAGGAGGTGAAACATCAGTTTGCTATTAAAGGCGGACAAAATTCAAGCTGGATAAATTTCGTTCCTGCTGTTCCTCAAAACACAACAAAAGGATTCATTTTTGGATTTAGTTATAGTTATATGGCACAGGGTCCGGCAGGAATTCTGATCGAACTTCTTTACACGCAATCGGGCTGGGACGAAACTTCAGAAACACCTGACCTTTATTACAGCAGGAGCTTAACTTATCTCGAGATACCGGTACTTTCCAATTTTGTGATTGGCAAAAAACGAAATCACTTTAAACTACAGTTAGGACCAAAAATTGCATTTCTTCTGGATGAAAACGAGCGTACCAATGTCGATACAGCACAGGCCCGGTACTATTATGGCAGGGACGTTGAAGACACAATAGAGCTGGGTCTTGCATTCGGTGCGTCTGTTTCACACCTTTTTTCTTTTGGAGAAATTCAGGTCGATATTCGATTCAATTCCAGTTTAAGTAATTTATGGCGTGCCACAGATGATTTTGAGATTAAAAATACTCAAACACAAGGACTGGCTCTTACTTTATACTACTGGTTCGACGCCAAGTAGCCCTCCTTTATCTGGCTTAAGGATCTCTTAATCCCTGGCAAATACTGTTCTCTCCCGACCACAAGCATCCAAAAACATACGGTAATATTTGTTTAAACCTCCTTATATTTGTGATTTGATACGATTTATGCATATTCCAAATTATGGCATTGAGATTGCATCAACACATGTTAAATAGCTCGCTATGGATAAAGTAGAAGTTACTTTTAAACTTTCATTCACTCCTGAACAATTGGAACGGGCTAAAGAATACATCGAAGATATGAAAAAGCATCCCAAAAGGGTATTCTGGGTCGGAAAGGAAGAAAAAAGCGATGAAGAACTTATTTTCTCACAGATTGCACACCGGATTTTATCAGGATTCTACAACAACTATGATCCTGTATTTGCCAAAAAGCAGATCATGTCCATGATAAGCCAACAGGATGTATGAGAAAATGAATCATTTTCGAACCTCCTGAGCTAAATCTTTACTGTTTCAGGAGAATAATCAAATCCTGTCGAGCACCTTTCTTATTAGTGAATCCACAATATTTTGAGGATTTTTTGAAATGGTTTTTTTGATACGGTTAGCAATGATGGCATTCACACTCAGCATTTCATGGCCAAACAATTTGGCAAGCGCATAATATCCGGCCGTTTCCATTTCGAAATTAGTAAGCCAAAATTGATCATTGTGATAATAATTAAGCTCCCGAAGCAATTTCGGATACCGGAGTTCAAGCCGGATTCTGCGGCCCTGCGGCGCATAAAAGCCGGGACTTGTGATAGTATTTCCTTCCACCATATCAAATGCGATCTGCTTTTTCAATGATTCGGAGCATTTTGCAAGATAGGGAGTGAATGAAAGGCCGGTCTTGTCACGGATATCATTAGCGATTTTCTGTTCAAATTCAGTTTGCGGAAACTTGTAGAATTGCATCATTGCATCGAACCCCACAGCATAATTTGATACCAGGTGTGTACCTATCGGTATATCTTCCTGCAAGGATCCGGATGTTCCAATCCGGATAATCTTCAGTTTTTTCTTCCTGGTTTTTATTTGTCGCTTTTTTAGATCTATATTAAAGAGTGCATCCAACTCTGTCATAAACACCTCGATGTTGACGGTACCCATGCCGGTGCTGATCACAGTAATCCGTTTTCCATTATATGTACCTGAATGTGTTATAAACTCTCTCTTATTCATCTCAAAATCAATATTTGTAAAATACTGACTTACAAGATGCACTCTTCCCGGATCTCCCACAGTAATAATGGTGTCGGAAATGCTTCCGGGAGCTAAACTCAAATGATAAATACTCCCGTCTTTATTTATGATCAGCTCTGATTCGGGGATCTTTGCCATGATTCAAGATATAAAAAATGAAAGAAGTTTCATTATTGATACATTGTTTTTTCTGTATTATACCTAAATTGAGGATTTTTTAGGGGTTATACGCAATTCCAAACTTAAAAAAAAGTAGCTGAAATGAAACCAGAATGAAGTATTTACTGTCTTATCTTAGCCAGTAAGAACCTGAATTTTTTCAGCAGGCCTGAAAAAAAACCATTATGCGAGTTAATACATAAGCAACTTCCAATTTAAATAACACATTGTAAAAATCTGTTGCTAAAGCGCCTAAATTGATAATCATTTTCCTCTTTATCCCGATTTCGCAACCAGGTTACTCACAAAAACTTGCAGGCCGAAGGTTTAAATCTTGAAAGATACAAACACTAATCACATCCACTTCAAGGTTACTCGGCAGAGAACCTTGAAGAGAAAAAAACACCAATGTTGAGGCAGGTTGCATGAATTGTCACCGGCATTCCTGCAACAAGGTCTCTTTCAGGTGACCTTGTTGTGGGTGATTGTTTTTTCTGTATTCTGCATAAACAGCGCATAAATTTTTGGTAGAAAACCGGCTCACGGACTTTAAAAGTAGCTGTAACGAAATTATAACGATTTGTTTTACCTGCTTATTTATCTTAGTCGATAGGAACCTACTGCCTCCTGACTGTTAGTTACTTGTTATTTTTTTCTGATAACTTTAGCAGGATTACCAAAAACAGTCGTGTTTTCAGCTACATCGGCAATAACCACCGATCCCGCACCGATCTTTGCATCTTTGCCAATGGTAACACCTGATACAATCGTAACCCCTGATCCGATGAAGGTCTCGTTGCCGATACCAGCTCCTGAGTTAATGATGCTCCCTACTCCTATCTGCACAAAATCGCCTATTCTTACATCATAGTCAATTACAGCATTTGAATGTATGATACAGTGGCTTCCTATTTCGGAGGCAGCACCCAGAATCACCCCTGAATTAATAAAATTGCCGTGTCCGATTCTTGCACTCTTCGAAATAACGGCATTTGCATGTATGGCGTTTATCGGTATCGTCTTTCTGCTTTCCATAAGCATCCCGTTAAGATTTCGCCGGTACCTATTATCACTCGAGGCAATAAATGCCTCACATTTTATCCCAATCAGATTTATAAATTCATCATTTTCGGTGCTTCCTAAAACTGAAACTTCATTGATTGCAGTACCATGTAATTTATGGTCATCATCAAGAAAGCAATAAACCGTAATCTGGATGCTGTTGAAAATATCGAGGGCTGCTTTTCCCAGTCCTCCCGCACCTAAAATGATGACCGGATTATCCATATGTATTCGTTTCTTGAATTAAAAACTACAAAAGTAATCCGAATCAGTTAAAGCTTTCTGTTTCCAGGCTATTCCCTTTTTATTTTTAACAAACGTTTAAAAACAGGATCAGCCATGACAAGATAAATAAACAAAAAGGCAAACCCGGATTTGTATCTGGCAAGTGTACCCAGGTTAGGTGTTGAAAAAGCCAGAAATACAGCCATTAAAAATATATACGTCATCGCTCCAATGACAAGTATCCCGTTATTGGAAACATTTATCCTGGATATGTTCAGGATCGAGAATACTGCAAAAACTAATATTATCAGGTTTTCCAGGCTTGCAATCAATTTTATATATCCCTCCGCTTCCCATGGTAGTGGCTGGAACAATCCTGCCCAGACTGCAATGGGAATATTCTTTACATATCCCAGGAATGTTGGCGTAAAATCTCTGAACCTGATGAGGTTATCTGGATCTGACATTTGTGTATAAAGCGCATGGTTTGTACTTACCACTTCCATTACATTTGTCAGCTGTAAATTCGGGTGAATAAACGAAGCAATAACAACGGACCATACAAGAAATGACAGCCAATACAGTACTTGTTTGTTAAAATTCCACGAAATTCCTGCTGAGATGCTTTTTAATACGGAAACAATCAAGGTTGGAATCAGAATTGCTATAAGTGCTGCCGCATAATAATATTTTAACAGCCATAGTATAAAGAGTAAAACTAAAGACACAATTACTTTTCGCTTTGCAACGCCTTCGCCCCTTGCCAAAGCCGGTACATAAATGGAAATTATCCAGGCTATAAGCCCCGTACTTATCGCTTCTTTTGATACGCCTGAACTCCAGAAAATAACGGAAGGGAAGAATATAAACGCGGCGATGGATGCATTTCGTGTCCATGGAAAATAAGTAGCTAATCTATCCCCAAGCGACCATAACCCGGTATACGCAAAGAGTGAAAAATAGAACCCTGATATCCAGTAATTCCCGTTCGTGAATATGTGAAACACGCTTAGAATTTTCGCCGTTAAAAGCGCACGTGGCTGGTCGGCTAGTTTCAGCGTGCCCCATAATAATGTAGAATGATCGTTGAATAACACCACGCGCAAATACTCCCCCGGCTTATCAAATACGGTTCCGGCCATTCGTGTGGCGTCTTCATTAAACATCAGGGTGTCGCCACCCTGAAAAAACACGATGTAATACAACCCCAGCAAAATTCCTGCTAATAATTTCAGCGATAGTCCTGGCAGGTAAAATTTCCCGAGCGGCCGGTAGCGTACTCTCCTGTATAACCCGCGTACGAGAACAATTATGATAAAAATATTGATTATTAGTAGCGGGTCAACCATCCCTGAATGCACTTCGTTTTAGAATAGACATTCCAATATTACAGGATAAACAGTTCTTTTTTAAGCAGTATTCATTAAACAATTCAATCATACCCTGACTATCGGCCGAAGAAGACGCCGTGACGCCGGCACCATCCCACCCGGCAATAATACGGTTTGATTCCGGTGCTATCATCTGAAGATGTGATACGGCCCTGTCCATGTACTGCTGATCATCAGTATGTTTGGAATAGGCTGCAAGCAAAGGTACCGCTGTGTTGATGATCAATACGTCCACACTGTCTTTACCTGGTATCGAAGATTTGTTTTTGGTGATTTCCCCAAACCGGTAATGATTGTTCCAGTATGCTCCCGGTGTGACTGATATCATATGACGCAATACCTGTATGGATCCGGCAGAGATCATAGCCGAAAATATATTTTTCATGGAATGAATTACTGCGGATAACTGAGCAATCCGGAGGGTAGGAAAATTAGGCGGCCTGAGCCGTCCAAATTTCCAGACAGATGACTGAAGAACGTTTTCATCGAGTGCATATTTATGCATAAGAAAACGATATTCATTCTTCAGTTGTGCCATGTAATCATCGGCAGACCTGCCGGAAAGAAAACCTGCCTGACCAAACAGCAGGGCTTCAAGTTTAAACAGGTTGTCAGCATTTTTCAAGAGCACTTTGAGTGGTACAGCTTTACTCAGTTGTAAAAAAGGGCCGGTGTTAACTTTGAAACCGAAATTCATTGCCAGGAGGCGGTACGAGGCTTCTTCCCAGTCACCCTGGCAATTCTCTACCAGTTCCCGGACTACTTCTGCCTTTTTTGCCAACCTCGAGATCAATGCCTTTTCAAGCATACCTACCAGCGTTATTTTATCCACATTTTTCAACCATGGTTTACATAAGATATCTTCATGAAAATTAAGGAGATCATGATAGCTATCCATGAGTTCTTTATCAACCCGGTCTTGTATCTGAAGTGTTGGAATTTTTGTTCCATCTTCCCTGAAAACGGCTTTATCCTCATTCCAGACAATGTGCAGGATAACATTATTATATGCAGGATCGGTGTTGTGCCTGTGCAGCTTCCATTCGGAGGCATTGCGGTGAATTTCGATATTCCCTGTCCAGGTAAGGTCGCCGACCTTTACTTTCGCTTCTGAGAAATCCGGACCTGATCCGAAATTATGAATTCCCGGTTTGAGAATATTTATGCACTCACCATCGGAAGTTTCAAGTCCAGCTTTCTCAAAATATTGATGTTTCCATATAAAATGCAGGAAATCTTCGTGCATGAATCATCTGTTAACCGGTACAATAATAACGCGCTGCCGGTAGTGGTTTCAGCATACCAATATTCACATTTTTTTTGGGAAATGAAATCGATTTGCGAAGCTACGCATGTTCCTGCAGAAGTGACGCCATTTCTTCCTGCAATTTTTTGGCTGCGTTTGATGCCGCTACGGCAAAATCATCACCGTTTGAAGCATAAATAATGGCTCTTGAGGAATTTACGATTAAACCGCACTTATCATTCATCCCGAAAGCCGCCACATCTTTCAGGTTCCCACTTTGTGCACCCACTCCCGGAACAAGAAAAAAGTGCTCTTCAGCCAGTTTTCGGATGTTCGAAATATATGTTGGTTTGGTCGCACCAACTATAAACATCATGTTATCGGGCGTGCCCCATGTTACGCACTTCTTAATTACAATTTCAAACAATTCCAGTTGTTCAATATCAAAGAAATCTTCATGATCTCCAGCAATATCAAGGTGCTGGAAGTCGCTGCTCCCTGCATTCGAAGTCAGTGCAAGTACAACAACCCATTTCTCATTATATTCGAAAAAAGGCAGGATTGAATCATGCCCCATGTAGGGCGATATGGTAACAGCATCAAAATCCATTCTTTCAAAAAAAGCCTTAGCATACATAGATGAGGAATTACCAATGTCACCTCTCTTTGCATCCGCAATTACAAATATGTCATCAGGGATATACTCCACGGTCTTTTCAAGACTCTCCAACCCGGAGGGGCCCAATGCTTCATAAAATGCCAGATTTGGTTTATATGCAATGCAATAATCAACCGTAGCATCGATAATATATTTGTTGAATTCAAATACGGGATCTTCTGATTTCAAAAGATGTGAAGGAATCTTATGTATATCAGTGTCCAGCCCTACACACAAGAATGATTCCTTGCTTTTAATCTGGTTGAAAATATCGTCTTTAGTCACACCGTAAAAATAACTAAAAGGCCGTTAGAATAAAAAGAAATAAAAACTGTTAAATAACCATTACAGCAGTGATATTTGGGAATATTACAGGTTTATTTGTTTATGAAATCGCCACGTATTATTCAGGGTACATGTCATACCGCAATTACACGGGTTTAACCTGTGTCAATACATAGTTAGTGATTTACCTGCTTTTCAATTATCAATACGCAGGTCGATTACCTCCACGTCTTTGTGTTTACGCGCATCAAAAACGAAATAGCTGTCGGGCAAATTTGCTTTGGGGTTAAAATCGGAAATATCATAAATATAGTGATTGCCTGACTTTGCGAATAACGTAAATCTTCTAAGCACTTTATTATTTTTGCTTATTAACAGTCTGATATGGAAATAATCACTGTCTTTATCTTCAGGAGACAGATCTACAATATCATAAATTTCATCGTCAATCGTTTTTTCTCCAAAAAGAATATACTTATAACCGGATTTATACAGGTTATAAATATTTGATGGAGTCACATCATCCTCTTCAGGATCGTAGGTGTCAATATTTACTTCGTTTTCTTCAGCCAGATAGGTCCAAACATTTCCATCATTGATAATGATCTCCTGCTCACTGGCAACAAGCCTGAATTTTTCGCCTTTTATCCCGATTTCTCCTTCAAAGGATTCATAGATATCATCCTCTTTATTCTCCAGTGTATAGGTAATATTAGCCGAAAAAGAATGTATGGACTGGTATTTATTGCTCATGGCATCGAGTATTTTTTTGGCTTTTGCATCATATTGTGCCATTACTCCTTTCCCCGCAAACATCATTAACATCACTAAAACATACATTAATTTTTTCATCATTTTAAATTAAATATGGTGGTAATATCTCTTATTTATTTATAACTAACCATTTAAGTTTTATTAAAAAGCTAATTTTTCTCTAATTTACCTTTGGTATCATATCTGTCTTCTTTCATATTAACAACTATTAAAGATGTTTTCACATTTCATCAATATTACATATTCCCCTCCCTGGAGGGGTTAGGGGTGGGTGAGTTCTGCCTGATCCATTCCTCAATCTCTTCAATTACATTACTTATGTTGGTTTTTATGTCCAAGTCATCAAATCGTAAAAACTTCACATCAAGTGATTCCAGCTTTTTCTGGTGCTTTTCATCATTGTGCAATACCTTTTCGTAACCGTGGGAATCACCATCAATTTCGATAGCTAATTGTAAATCTTTACAATAAAAATCTACAATATAATTATCAATAGGTCTTTGACGATCAAAATCATAACCCATAACTTTTTTTCCTTGCAACTCCTGCTACAATAACACTTCACTGAGCGTCATATTTTTCCTCTTAAAAACCCACCCCTGTTTCCCCTCCCTGCCGGCAAGCACGGCGTTGGAGGTGACTTGTTTACGTTTGACTTCAATTACCTGAACCAGCATTTCCCTCGCTAATAAATCTATCGAGTAAGCTGATCACATTTATGTCTTTAATTCATTCAATAACTGTTCCAGGGCATACTCATCCTGTACCAGCACTTCCCTCGCTTTGCTTCCCTCAAAAGGGCCTACAATTCCGCTCGCTTCAAGCTGATCAATCAGCCGGCCGGCCCTGTTGTAACCCAGCTTTAGCTTACGCTGAATCAGTGAGGTGCTTCCCTGCTGGTGAAGTACAATCAGCCTGGCAGCTTCGTCAAAAAGTGCATCCCGGTCATCAAGATTAACCATTTTAGCTCCTTCTCCGCTTTCATCAATATATTCAGGCAATAAGTATGCCGATTCGTATCCGCGTTGTACACCAATAAAATCACATATCCTTTCAATTTCATCAGTGTCCACAAAGGGCGACTGTAGTCTTATGATGTCAGACCCCTGCGACAAGAGCATATCGCCCATACCAACAAGCTGTTCGGCGCCTCCCACATCCAGAATGGTTCTTGAATCTACGTTGGAAGTCACCCTGAAAGATATTCTTGTAGGGAAATTTGCTTTGATTATGCCTGTAATTACATTCACGGAGGGCCTTTGTGTTGCCACTACAAGATGAATGCCGATGGCGCGTGCTAACTGGGTAAGCCTCGCAACCGGAGCTTCGATTTCCTTACCTGCGGTCATCATCAGGTCAGCAAGCTCGTCAACTACAAGTACGATATAAGGAAGATACCTGTGTCCTTTTTCGGGGTTAAGCCGTCTTCTGACAAATTTCAGGTTATACTCCTTGAGATTTTTCGCACCGGCATCCTTTAGCAGATTATACCTGTTGTCCATTTCGATACAAAGTGAGTTAAGTGTATTAACCACTTGTTTTGTATCGGTTATAATTACTTCATCGGCTCCCGGTAATTCGGCAAGAAAATGACGTTCAATTTTATTAAACAGTGTCAATTCAACCTTTTTAGGGTCAACCAATATAAATTTGAGTTGGGAAGGATGTTTTTTAAAAAGCAGCGAGGTCAAAATTACATTCAATCCTACTGACTTACCCTGCCCTGTTGCACCTGCCATAAGCAGGTGAGGCATTTTTGTAAGGTCTGTGATATATACTTCGTTCGAAATAGTTTTTCCTAATACGATCGGTAGTTCCATATCGCTTTTTAGAAACTTCTCGGTAGATAAAACGGACCTGATTCCCACCATTTCCCGCTTCTTGTTCGGCACTTCAATACCAATGGTTCCTTTTCCTGGTATCGGGGCAATGATCCGGATACCGAGGGCCGCAAGGTTCAGCGCGATGTCATCTTCAAGGTTTTTGATTTTGGAAATCTTAACGCCGGCTTCGGGAACAATCTCATAAAGTGTTACAGTAGGACCTATGGTAGCCTTGATACTTGAAATCCCGATTTTGAAATTAATCAGCGTTTCAACAATCTTATCCTTATTCCCCTCAAGTTCCTCTTTGGTTACCTGAATCTCTGCCTCATTGTATTGGTTAAGCAAGTCCAGTGTTGGGTACTGATAGGTTCCCAAATCAAGGGTAGGGTCGTAATGTTCTACATTGTCGCCTAATTTTTCTTTGACCGTTTCTGTTTCTATTGTAAATTCAGGATTTTTTTCAACTCCTGTAAATTCAACGGTTTCCTCTTTCGCAATCTTATCAGAATCTACATCAATATCGAGGGTAATGTTTTTTATTTCTTCCAGTACCGTATTATCATCCTTATCATCAGATTTAAAACTGATTATTGTTTCTGATTCCGGATCACCTGATGAATCGTCATCGGCAGGCAAAAGATCTTCATCTCCTGTTACAGAAGCTTCTACCATATGTTTTTCAACAGTATCTGTTTCCGGTTTTTTCCCAATTCCTAATAGCTGTGTTACGTCAAAAAAGTAAATAATGAATACGATTAGCAAAAAAGCCAGAAATAGTAAGGTACCCCATCCGATCAGGCTATCGGCAAAAACCGCCAGTTCAAAACCAATACCTCCGCTCAGAAATCCCCATACGGATACACCCTCAGATGAAAGCAGCATATACCCCATAAGGAGGCTTACCCAGAACAGAAAGAAGAAGGTAAAAACAGCAACGGGGCCGATCGGAACAATCGCCCACCTGGTCAAAATACGTAATCCCAATACAATCAGGAATGGAGGCACCAAAAATGACGCAAGGCCAAACCAATCAAAAATAAAGGTATGGCTTAGCATGGCACCATATACTCCCAGCCAGTTTTCAGCATCCAGTCCTGATTGAAATAATCCCACTTCGGCTACTGCATCTACAACACTTTGATCTGCCTTGCCAGTAAACAGGTAGGATACAAATGCAACCAGCATAAATACGGCACTGATAATGAGTAAAAAACCCGATGAAAGATGGAGACGCCGGTCTTTAAAAAAACCAATGGAAATCCCCGTGCGCTTCTTTTTCCCGACCGCTTTTGAACTTTTAAAGGTGTTGGATTTATAGGTGTTTTTTGCCATTCAGAAATGAAACCCTAAAATTAGCTAATAGCAAAGTATAATTTTACAAAAATATGCATAACTATAAAATCAAACGCGTTTATGTTTGCGACAATATAGCTTTATTGATCTTTTTTACTATCGATGGGCCTTCGTAGATAAAGCCTGTAAATATCTGAACCAGGTCAGCTCCCGCATTCAGTTTTTGAATGGCATCGGCCGGTGTAAAAATTCCCCCTACGCCAATGATTCGTATTTTTTCGCCCAGTTTTCCTCGTAAATATTTTATCGTCTGGGTAGATGTATCTTTCAACGGCAAGCCACTTAACCCCCCATCACCCATTTTTTTTACACTATCCTCGCTGGTAATCAGTTTTTCGCGGCTGATTGTTGTGTTTGTAGCAATTATTCCATCAATGCGTGCATCCGTCACAATTTCCACGATGTCATCAAGCTGTTTTTCGGTAAGATCAGGGGCTATTTTCAGCAGCAACGGTTTACTCGTTGGTTTCTGCTTCATCCGGTCCTGCATACGTTTCAACAACTTTTTAAGGGGTTCTTTTTCCTGCAGATTTCTCAGGTCCGGTGTGTTGGGTGAACTTACATTTATCACAAAAAAGTCCACCACATTGTATAATGCCTCAAAGCAGTATTCATAGTCTCGATAGGCATATTGAATTGGTGTATCATTATTTTTACTGATATTTCCTCCGATAATCATTCCCGATTTACGGTTTTTCAGACGGTCAACCGCATCAATAACGCCCGCGTTATTAAACCCCATTCTGTTAATCAATGCTTTGTCCTTTGGAAGCCTGAATAAACGGGGGGTGGGATTGCCCTGCTGCGGTTTTGGCGTGAGTGTACCTATTTCAATAAATCCAAAACCAAAAGCAGCAAGCTCATCGAGCATCTTTGCATCCTTATCAAATCCTGCAGCCAGCCCTACAGGGTTTGGAAATCTGATTCCGAATACTTCTTTTTCGAGTTTGTGATCTGAAATGGTAAAACATTTTTCAACAGCCGCCTTAATCCCTGGAATTTTAAACAGCAGGCTTAAGACATTGATTATTAAGTAATGAATACGTTCGGGGTCAAACAGGAAAAGAACAGGTCTTATAAACGTTTTATACACCGGTAAATAATTTTGCGCAAATATTAAAAGGATTCAGGGAAATATCTTAGCTCCTGGGATGGAAATCTTTAATAATCTGTTTTAAATAGTCTCTGTCAATATGTGTATAGATTTCCGTTGTGGTAATGGATTCGTGTCCCAGCATCTCCTGCACCGCACGCAGATCCGCGCCGCCTTCAATCAAATGTGTGGCAAAACTATGTCTGAAGGTATGTGGACTCACATTTTTTTGTATGGCTGCCTGCCCGGCGGCTTGTTTGATTATGTTAAACACACTCACCCTACTGATACGTGTTCCCCGCTGATTCAGAAACACATATTTTTCGTTTCCTTTTTTTATTGGCACATGACAACGAATCAGGTCGATATAGATTTTAAGGTATTTTATTGCGTCTGTGCCTATTGGCACAAGTCTTTCTTTGCTGCCCTTACCCAAAACACGGATAAAACCGATATCAAAATACAGGTTATTCAAAGTAAGGTTAGTCAACTCGGATACGCGTAATCCTGAACTGTAAAGCACCTCGAGCATGGCTCTGTTTCTGCCTCCTGCCGGTGTGGACAAATCAATGGAATCCAGTATGGTTACGATTTCTAGATAACTAAGTGTATCAGGCAGCTTCCGGCCAAGCCGTGGGCTTTCTATCAAGGCCGTGGGTTCCAGGGTGATGATCTCTTCAAATCGTAAATACTTAAAAAAAGACTTCAAACCTGACAGAATCCGGGCCTGCGAGTATGCTGTCATGCCAAGTTCATTAATATATTCAAGGAAATCCTGAAGATGAACGGTTGTGATGCCTTCCGGAGTTACATTCAGATTTTTCAGTTCAGCAAACTGCCTGAGTTTTTCAACATCTGACAAATATGCATAGATCGAATTTTCTGCAAGTGATTTTTCCAGCTTAAGAAAATTCTTGTATTGCAGCACTATATGTTGCCAGGACATAAACGGGATAGGAATTTAATATAACCTTTACAATATTAGCGAAAGATTACGGAGTATCACGAAATTTTCAATTGAAACCGTTATTTGATGAAGATTACCATTATAAATGGCCCGAACCTGAACCTGTTGGGTAAACGTGAACCTGATATTTATGGCACCCGGACTTTTGAGGACTATTTCGAAGAACTGAAAAGTAAATTTCCTACAACCGAACTTGAATATTTTCAGTCAAATGTTGAAGGTGATCTCGTAAGTAAAATACAGCAGGCAGGATTCAATAGTGCTGGCATCATACTCAATGCAGGAGCCTATACTCATACATCGGCAGCCATAGGTGATGCGGTAGCTGCAGTGCCCGCACCGGTAATTGAAGTACACATTTCAAATGTATTTGCCCGGGAAGAATTCAGGCACAAAAGTTTTATCAGTCCACACTGCAACGGCATTATTATTGGCCTTGGACTGGACGGTTATAACCTTGCCATCCGGCATCTCCAGATCCAACACAGTTCATGATGCAGCTGATAATAATCATAAATTCTAGCTGAGTTACCGCATCGTTATGGCTGATAAAGTACTTATCTATACCGACGGCGCCTCTAAAGGAAATCCGGGTCCTGGAGGATATGGTGTGATTCTTACATTCGGGAAGTACCATAAAGAATTAACTGCCGGATACCGTAAAACCACAAATAACCGAATGGAGCTCCTTGCCGTGATTGTCGGACTCGAAGCACTGAAGGATAGTAAATATTCTGTTATCATTTATTCGGATTCAAAATATGTGGTGGATTCGATTGAAAAAGGATGGATATGGAACTGGCAGAAGAAAGGATTCAAAAACAAAAAAAATATTGATCTTTGGAAACGTTATATTCCTTTGCATAAAAAGTTCAGACCGAAATTTAAATGGGTGAAAGGACATGCCGGCCACCCGCAGAACGAACGCTGTGACGTATTGGCGGTGATGAGTTCCGAAAGTGCTGAATTACTCATTGACGAAGGGTACGAACAAGAATCTAAGCCGGATTCTTTATTTCCTCCTCAATAAAATCACACCCGAATTTATTTACTAATTCTTTTAATATTGGATCATAAAACACCTTTTTAATAGGAATGTGAGCTCCTTTTTCAGAGATTTTACCTTCCACTATCAATTTAGCCGCAATTCCAAGGGGAAGCCCTACCATTTTGGCCATGGCGGTTTTTTCCTGGTTTTCGCCAATGGTAACCAATGTGGCATGTATCTCACGCAAAACATCGTTTAACTTAAAATTGAATTTGTGCCACATCACGATCATATCTGCCTCTTCTTCAGACATGGTCCATTTTTTCTTCAATATATGCTCTAGAATCTGCGCCGGAGTACCCTTTTCTAGTCCGACCGGTTCGTTATCAAAAACACCGATCCACTTCAGCTTATGCATTTCCTCCGAATCAATATCCAGGTTCAGATAATGAGCAAGCTTCAGTTCAATCGAATCGCTACGGTTATAATACAGAAATGAATTGATAAACTGTCTGTGGGTCATTTTTTTTACCCCTTCCATTTCATAAGTGTCGTCTGTAGCACCAAGTTGTAAAAACACATCCCATGTTTTACAGAATCCTGGCCTCCTGAGTGTGCCCCTGTACATGGTACGGATATTTTTAAGGCCATAAATTTCACGGTATTTGAGTGAATCGCGGTTAGCATATCCTTCAAAATAGCCATAATTCGGGATGTACACAATTTCAGTTCGCCTGAATAGTCTGTGATATGGAATATATTTATACCTTCCTTCCTGCAAAAACTTAACACCACCCTGTCCGGCAAGCACCACATTGCGTGGATTCCAGGTAAACTTATACTGCCAGGGATTTTCGATCATATCCGATGCCAGCAAGCCTCCTGTAAACGATTCAAACCCTATTATTATTCCACCTTCATCTCTGATCCTGTCGATGACCTGCATTGCCAACATATGATCGATGCCGGGATCCAAACCACATTCAGTCAGCATCAAAATACCTTTTTCCTTAGCTTCTCTGTCCAGGGCCTTCATCTCAGGAGTAAGGTAGGAGGCGGTAAGGAGGTTGCACCGGTTAGACAGACATGATTCTAATACCGTAATATGGAATCCTGCAGGTAACATGGAGATTACCAAATCTGATTTGCTGACAAGCTTATTTAATTGCTCTTTGTTATGGACATCAAACGAAACCGTTTTGCCACACGCATGCCGGTTGACCTTCTGTTTTGCAACTTTTATATTTGCATCTGCCACGATAAGCTGCCATCCCTTTTTTTCGCATACATTCAGCAGGTATTCGATAAGTATTGTCGCCGATCTGCCGGCTCCCAACAAAAGTATTTTCTTCATTATCAGCTATATCTGATCACACTTTTTCAACGGACTAAAAAGAAGTAATTCATTCAGGCCGCCAAATTATACCATTAGTTGCATGCATTCAAAGAATATTATTCATTTAATTTTTTTTATCTTGGGCTTTTTTAAAAAAGATATGTCAAAGAAACTCGCTTTTGAATGTACGTTTGAAATATTTGATGCTTTTGACCAGCTGCCAGAGCATACGCACCTTATAGCCATTTTAACGTAGGGTCTGCAGTTGTGAGCAGAAAGGGAGATATCATAACAGGGAACAACCAGGAAAATGCCGCCTATCCTTCCGGACTTTGTGCTGAGCGTGTAGCACTTTTCTCTGCATTTTCAAAATGTCCGGATGTTCAGATTACCGCAATTGCCATTGTTGCAAACAGGAATGGCAAGTCAAAGCCTGCTTTTCCGTGCGGTAGCTGCAGGCAAACCATCCTGAAATATGAAATAAAGCAGAAACACCCGATACGTGTTGTTATGGCATATCATAAAGGCGCCTATCTTGTAACAAATAGCATTAAAGATTTATTACCTTTAGGTTTCACTAGAAACGATTTGTAATATTATATTGGTTGAGAAAGTGAAAACAAAAGTAAATAAATAGAACAACGAATGAGTGAAGAGATACTTAAGGCGCTGACCAAGCTTTTCGCTATTATCACCAAACAGGACGGGGGTGTAACGGAAGAAGAGCGTGAATATGTACTCAGCTTTTTCCAGATGGAGTTAGACCGGGATACTGTAAATGAATTTATTTCCATTTACGATAAAGCAGTAGGATATGACAAAGACAACCCCATCTATCTCAATAAACCGGGATTATCACGGGCATCGGTAAAAGACACGCTGATGACCCTGAACATATCAAAAAAAATCAATAAAACACTTTCACAAAAGCAAAAAATAATCGTTCTCTTACGATTACTGGAATTGCTTAAAGCCGATAACCAGTTAACACCTCTCGGAGTTGAGATAATTGACACCATATCAACCATTTTCAATGTTCCGGCATCAGATTACAATTTATTAAAACAGTACATCAAATTTGACAAGTCCACGGACCTTCTGAGTGAAAGTTTTCTCATTGCAACCCGGTCAAACGGACAAAACCAGCAGGCTGCCGGATCCAAAGCCCGTTATAACACAGTTGATATTGATGGTGAGATAGTGTACGTAAGGCTCGAAAGTGTAAACATGTACTTTGTAAAGTACCATGGAGGTGATGATATCATCCTCAACGGATTCAGTATGAAACAGAATCTGGCTTATTTATTCCCTCCCGGAAGCACGATTAAAGGGCCCCACGGTCAGGCCGCATATTACAGCGACGTTTCGAGGTTATTTGAAGCTCCGTCACGACAAAGTAAAATCTCCTTTAATGCAACCGATATTACGTTCAGTTTTCCTAACGGAACCCAGGGTCTTCATAATATTACCATATCGGATTATACCGGATCACTGATTGGAATTATGGGGTCAAGCGGATCGGGTAAAACCACGCTGCTTAATGTACTGGCTGGTATATTAAAACCTCAGTCAGGGACTATAAAGATAAACGGTTTTGATCTTCATAAAGAAAAACAAAACCTGGATGGTGTAGTAGGATATGTTTCCCAGGATGATCTGCTGATCGAAGAGCTTACCGTATATCAAAATCTGTATTACAACGCCAAACTGTGCCTTAATAAACTGACTGAAGAAGAACTTCACAAACGTGTAATAAGCACCCTTGACAGCCTAGGCCTCGAGCTCACTGCCGACCTGAAGGTTGGGTCTGTGCTGGAAAAAACAATTAGCGGCGGGCAACGAAAAAGGCTAAATATCGCACTCGAACTCATCCGTGAGCCCTCCGTTCTTTTTGTTGACGAGCCCACTTCAGGCTTGTCATCCCGCGACAGCGAAAACGTAATGGACTTGCTGAAAGAGCTAACCCAGAAGGGAAAAATTATTTTTGTGGTCATCCACCAACCTTCATCCGACATCTACAAAATGTTTGATAAAATGATCGTGATGGACACGGGTGGTTTCATGATATATTATGGAAACCCGGTTGAGGCTATTGCCTATTTTAAGGAAGTAACCCACCAGGTGGACAGGTTGCGAAGTATTTGCCACACATGCGGGAATGTAACTTCTGAACAGATTTTCAATATTGTTGAAGCAAAGGTTGTAAACGAATTCGGTCAGTTTACCAGCAAACGTAAAATCACCCCCAAACAATGGTTTGGACTGCATCAGGAGAATTTTACGTTAAAAAAGATTGAGGATGTAAAAGAAAAACCATACCACTCCCTGGAGCGACCGGGAATATTAAAACAAATCAGGATTTTCACTACGCGTGATTTTCTTTCAAAAATAGCTAACAAGCAGTACATGCTTATAAATATTCTGGAGGCGCCGTTTCTTGCATTCATCCTCGCGATTGTGGTACGATACCGGAATGCGCCTGACGGCGAAGCATATATTTTTCGTTTTAACGAGAACATCCCCGGATTTTTCCTTATGAGCATCGTGGTAGCGCTTTTTATCGGGCTTTCGGTAAGTGCTGAGGAAATTATAAAAGACCGTAAAATCCTCAAAAGAGAGCAGTTTTTGAATTTAAGCTGGTCAGGATATCTGGTTTCCAAAATGATCATACTCTTCAGTTTATCAGCCATTCAAACCATAACTTTTGTGCTTATTGCCCATTCGATTCTCGAAATCAGAGGTATGACATTGATATTCTGGGTCATCCTTTTTTCATCATCATGTATGGCCAATATGATGGGACTTAACGCATCGTCGGCTTTTAAATCGGCCGTTGCGGTATATATTCTCATACCGATAATACTGATTCCTCAAATGATATTCAGCGGACTCATGTTTGAATTCGACAAGCTGAATAAAGCCATCAGTACAAAAGGTAAGGTGCCGGTTATTGCTGATTTTATCACATCAAGGTGGGCGCTCGAGGCCATGGCTGTGAACCAGTTTATCAATAATGAATATCAAATACCATATTATGAATATGAGCAAGAAATCCACCAAGCCGATTTTAAATCTTCTTTCTGGATTCCTGCCATGCGAAACAAAATAAACTTTGTGGCGAATAATTTTTATAAATCAGAGGACTCGCTGCTTCAGATTAGAGTGAGAAGGGAACTGGAATTTGTTAAAAATGAATTGATAAGAGAAAAAGTAAAGCCCGAAACACAGGATTTTGATCCTGTACAGATTGCGTATGCCGATTTATCCCCCAGATTTTTCTTAAAACTGAATCAATATTTAAACCAGATCAATAAATGGTATATTGACAAGGCGAATTTGGAAACACGCAAAATGGAAAAATTAATCCTGCTTTTTGAGACTGACGAACGATATGACTATCAGATAAATGAATATAAAAACCTGTATTTTAACGAAAAATTATCGGATGTCGTCCGCAATATCAATGTTAAAGACCGGATACTTGAAGTTGACGGTCGCTTCATCCAGCAAATCGATGCGGTATTTCATATACCCGAAAAACCTGATAATTCGTTGAATTACCGGGCACATTTTTATGCTCCAAAAAAATATTTCCTGAACAGGTATTTCAACACACCGGCCTTTAATATCACTGTAATCTGGTTAATGACACTTTTATTATTTTTATCAGTTTATTTTAAATTGCCCGAAAAAACTATGGCTTTATTTGGAAGGCGAATATTTTAAAAGACTTGGATAAAATATTGGCTTAAGCTGATTGAATTCTTATTTTTGTTAAACTCAACATTGAAATCATGAAAAAATATTTATTTCTGGCATTTACCTTACTTTTATGGGCCTGCGATTCAAAAAAAGGTCCTTCAAAGGAAGATTATAAAGAGAATATAGATAATCTGGAGGCAGATATTATTGAAATTTCTGATGAATACATCCGGAATATCATTAACAGTATTCCATCGCCGCTTGAAATTTCATTTCTAATTCACGATGCAGGAATTCAGTATGATAAATCAAAACTGAGTTCCGGGAACAATGTTTCCAGGTATAATTCGAACGATAAGCGGGCATTGAACCTTGGCGTTTATGGCACAGATCTTGGTTATACTGATATTTACAGTCAAAGCCAGGATGGCATTGAATACCTGTCAGCGATTAAAAAACTTGCTGACGATCTGGGAATTGGGCAATTTTTTAGTTTCGACATTATCCGGAAGCTGACCGAATCTGGTGATAACCTGGATTCGTTGCTATTAGTGACAAGTGATAATTTCAATCGCATAAATGACCATTTCCAGGAACATAACAGGTCAGCACTTAGCGTGTTACTCCTGCTGGGTGGCTGGATTGAATCGCTGCATCTTACCTGCCAGGTAACATTGCAGCAAATGGACAATAAATCACTCAGGGAACGAATTGGCGAGCAGAAAATTATACTGGAAAATATGACGATATTGCTTGAAGTATTTACAAAAGAAAATCATTACAGTGAAAGTTTAATGAAACAAATGGATGAACTGGAAGCTGCCTTTGAAGAGGTTGAAATTATTTATACCTATGCAGAATCTACTTCTGAAATAATTGACGGTGTATTAGTAATAAAAGATAACAGTACCAGCGAGGTGATAATAAGTGATGAAAACGTGGTTGAAATTGCCAGGGTCACTGAAATATTCAGAAATAGTATAACAGAATAATATTTTTAATTATAATAACATGAAAAGATTTTTATTATTTTTTACGATTTTACTGATTTCATGGAAGAGCGAAGCCTATTCGCAATGCAACCCGGATAGTTATACCACTGAATGTATCCCGAAATTAGCAGAAGGCTTTAACTTTCTTAAGGGCTATAAAATTGATGGTAAAGGAGGTGAGAAAGCGAAGGTTGAATATTCCTATGTGTTTACAAAAGGTACGCAGTATATGATAAATATATGCAGCGGTGAAAATGAAGGTATCATCATTAATTTGTTTGACTCACGCCGTAACCGTATAGCAACAAGCTACGCTAAAGGGCAATTCCTGAGTGCTATTGCTTTTCCATGTAAATCTACAGGTATATATTATATCAGCTATACATTCGAAGAATCATCCCAATACTGCGGTGGCAGTGCCCTGGGATTCAGGAAGTAAGGTGAACTGAATATCACTGAAGAAAAATGAAGCAGGTTTGTCCTGCTTTTTTCATTACATGAAAACAGATAAAGGAATCGTTCAATTCAGTTATAGTGCGAGGTATTTTAAACTTGGTCGGATTGATAATACAACCGGTGAGATTTGGTTTGTGTTGCATGGCTATGGCCAAATGGCAAATTATTTCCTAAAAAAATTCGACTGCATCTCTGGTGATTCGATCTGTTTGATCGCACCAGAAGGCCTGTCTCGCTTTTATCTGGAAGGTTTTTATGGAAAAACAGGCGCAACCTGGATGACCAAAGAAGAGCGCGAAACAGATATAGAAAATTATTTACACTATTTAACGACTGTTTACGACAAAGAGCTGTCAGGCATCGATCGCAATAATATCCGCATTACATTTCTTGGTTTTTCGCAAGGTGCAGCCACTGCTTCCAGATGGGCCCTCACTAATAGCATGGACTTAAACAGGCTGATTTTATGGGCAGGCATTTTTCCTCCTGACCTGAATGTTGAAGCAGGTTTTGATACATTTAAAAATATTGAGGTATTAAATATTTATGGTCGCAACGATGCGTATTTGAATAACGATGTCATTCTGGAACAGAAAGCAATCAGCAGGAAATTGAATGTTGAAACAGAGACAATCGTTTTTGACGGAGGGCATGAAATAGACTCTGATACACTCGTATCGCTTCGATAGTTCTTATGTTACCTCATTATTATTGTGTCTTTCTTTACAATGGTTGCATTTGCCTGAGCCACAGGAAGCACAACCATGTCGCTGATGTTTACATGTGCAGGCCGGGTAATAATAAAGTGGATGAGGTTTGCAATATCGGCTGCTACGAGAGGCTGAAACCCCTTATACACGGCAGCTGACCGTGCTTTGTCTCCCTTGAATCGGACCTGGGAGAATTCCGTTTCTACCAGGCCCGGGTTTATCTGGCTGACCTTAATTCCATACGCAATCAGGTCGATACGCATCCCGTTATTAATTGCGTCAACCGCATGTTTGGAAGCGCAATACACATTTCCGTTCGGATATACTTCCTTACCGGCAATAGAGCCTATATTTATTATATGCCCGGAAGATTTTTCAACCATACCCGGTAGCACGGCCCGGGTTACATACAGTAGTCCTTTCACGTTTATATCGATCATGGCGTCCCAGTCGTCCAGGTTTCCGGATTGGACGGGCGCAAGTCCATGTGCATTACCTGCGTTGTTGATAAGAATATCAATATCATTCCAATGACCAGGCAGGGTACTGAAGGAAGAAGATACCTCATCCTTATTACGCACATCAAATGATAAAGAAATAATATCCGTTTGCTTTCCTAATTGTTTTACAAGTCGTTTTAGTCGTTCTTTTCTTCTACCGCAAACGATCAGTTTGAATTTATATTTAGCCAGCAATTTTGCTGAGGCTTCCCCAATTCCTGATGTGGCACCCGTAATCAAAACAATTTTATTGCTCATTTCGATTTAATCTACTGAAAGTGAAAATATAAGGCAATGACGTTCGAATTTAGACGATCAATTCCTTCACTCAAGTCATTTTTCTTATCTGAAAGCAGATTTACCAGTCCTTTTGAAAAACGTATTTCAGGCGAAAACTTAAACAACGGATAATATTTATCCAATCCGAAGCCAATCTCCAGCATTACATTAAATCGTTCGATCTGGAGGAGATCTGCATTTTCTGCAAGATCACTTGTGCCGGAGGCCTCAAACCCCGGCGTTAACCCTCCTATGAAATACAACCGGGTATTCATTCTCCTGGCTGATTTGTATTTGACAAGCAAAGGCAATTCCACCACAGTAGATTCTTCTACTTCTACCCGCTGTGGGGCGTTTAAAAAATTATATTCCAGTTTATATTCATAAAAACTCACCCTGGGTGTCAGCCTGAAGTCGAGGTATTCTGACATATTTGCATTGATGATAAAGCCAAGCGAAAATCCGAGCGACCACTTAGGTACAATTGAATGCACCGAGTCAAGCTTATCAACAAATGCCTGAGAGTAATTCATCTGAAATGAGGAAGTATGCAAACCTATGCTAAAACCATACGTAATGACTTTGCGGCTATCGTAATTGGGGTTATAAATTACATCGCCTCCCTGCCCAAACACTATCGTAGTTAACAGCATCGGCAGACAGATTACAAATATTATTTTTGCCCGGTATAGATAGAACTTATGCCAAATGTCAATTGGTTGCATGATGCTTTTTTAAATCCAACATTTTTTAATAAATACACAAAATCATTTCCTCTCGGAAATGCGTTAACCGACTCAGGCAGATAGGAATACGCTGCGTTATCTTTTGACACATACCGCCCTATCTGAGGCAAAACCGTATTAAAGTAAAAATTAAACAATTGTTTTAACGGGAAAACTTCAGGTACCGAAAACTCAAGGATTACCACTTTCCCTCCCATCTTCAAAACACGAAATATTTCTTTTAAACCCGATTCAAGGTTTTCAAAATTCCTCACACCAAAAGCAACGATCACTGCATCGAATTTATTATCCTCAAATGGAAGGTTCTCAGAATCCCCATATTGTAATTCAATCCTGCTTTGAAGGTTAAGTTTATTGATTTTATTTCTTCCTACTTCCAGCATCCCCCTTGAAATATCAATCCCGATGATTTTTTCAGGATTGAGTTTAAGTGCTTCGATGGCAAAATCTCCCGTTCCGGTTGCTACGTCAAGAATATGGTCCGTCCGGTCATTTTTCAGCATCCTGATTGCTTTTTTACGCCACACAATATCGATTCCAAGGCTGAGAAAATGATTCAAAAAGTCATACTTCCCGCTGATGTTATCAAACATCATCGCAACCTGTTCTTTTTTACCGGTGCTATTATCTTTATATGGAACTACTTCCATTAGCTTAAAAGCGCGAAATTGATTGAAATGCAAATATCCTGATTTGTAAAATGAAATTATACAAAGTGCCGCTTTCTTACTGTTTGAACTTACTTGCTCAATATTACCATTTCAACGCGACGGTTAAGTTCTCTTCCCTCTTTTTCGTCATCATTGCTGGCAAGCGGAAATCGTGACCCCAGGCCACCCGTTTTAATACGACGGGTATCAATTCCTTTACTTACAAGAAAAATCTTAACGGTAAGCGCTCTTCGTAACGATAACTCAATATTGTACTTTTCCGTTCCGACAAAATCCGTATAACCCACCATTCCGATTTGCATACCCGGATTTTCCGACATCATTTTCTCAAGTTTGTTCAACTCGGTATATGATTCGTCTTTCAGAATTGTTTTATTAAAATCAAAATATAAATTACGTAAGACTTTGCTGTAACCTTTTACGAGTCTGCTGAGGCGTATCACCCGTTCCACTGTAACGGTTTCAACACCAGCGCCTGGTAAAGTCACCTTATCATTATAATATGCAAATCCTTTCATCTCTGCACTCAGCTCATATTCCAGTCGTTTTTCATCAGTAATTAAAAACTCATATGTCCCGTTATTTCCTGAATATGGTATCATTATATTGGGGCCTGCTACCTTCAAGCTAACCTTTGCGTCAAGGGGCGCTTCCGTATCCGCATCAATTACTTTTATCAAAACGGTTACCGGTAATAAGTCAGGTTTTTTAATTTTTTCAATTTTTTCTTTATCGTCAATGAATGTAATTTCATAAATATCCGTAAATCCAAAACCATCTTCACGGGTAGTAGCATAGTAGGCTCTGTAACCGTCCACGGTAGGCGAGAAATGCACATCTTCGTCAGGAGTATTTATTGGATATCCTAGATTTTGTGGTAATCCCCATGTATCGGAGGATGTGTCATAATCAGATTTATAGATATCAAAGCCACCCATTCCACGTCCACCACTGCTTGAAAAATACAGCGTTTTGTTTTCACAACATATAAAAGGACCCTCTTCATCATATTCCGTATTGATAACCGGTCCCAGGTTTCTTGGCCTTTTCCAGCCACCGGTATTATTCCGCTCGCTTACGTAAATATCAAAATCTCCACTGCCTCCCGGTCGATTTGATGAAAAGTAAAGCCACTGTCCGTCTTCCGTTAAGGTAACTCCGTTTTCATTGTATTCAGAATTAACCGGTTCAGGAAGCCTTTCAGCTTGCGACCATCCTCCGTCGGATTGTAAAACCGACATGAAGATATCACCACTGTTTACATCAGAATTATATATGTACAGTACAGTTCCATCTTTAGAGAGCGCAAGGTTTGAATCGTGTGAGGGGGTATTGATTTGAGTACCGATATTTGCAGCTTCGCTCCAGGTGCCATCATTTCCTCTTACAGCAAAAAATATATCTTCAAATGGAAAATTATCGGTATGTACATCTTCCGATACATTTCCATCGCGTCTTCTGCTGGTAAATATCAGCAGGGTTTCCTCATTATTCAGTACAGGGGCATAATCATCGAATTCGGAATTTATGTTGCTCCCAAGATTTACAATCGAAACCTTTCGTGGTGAAGCAACAAGTTCTTTACCAATCCCACATTCGTTGATTTTCCTTTCTACCGTTTTTAGTGAAACTAAATTTTCGCCCGAATAATCCGGATGTTCGTTTGCATACTGAATATACTGGTTGTAATAGGAAATCGCATCGTTAAACGAAAGTTCATAATGATAGGCAAGTCCAATTTTGTAAAGCAAGTCAAATGAATAATCCGGATCAAGATCATAGGTTTTAAGAAAATACTGTTTCGCCCTTCCCTTGTTGACCGATACAAGATACAACCGGCCTGTCATAAAATTAGCCCTTATATTATTCGGATCAGACTCAAGCGCAGCAAGATACTGCTCGCGTGCCTGTTCGAAGGCCTGTGTAGAATTCAGAATTTCATCACCAATTTCTACAAGTTGCCTGGCTAATTCTTTATTAACCTGGGCAAAAACGATGAAAGGAAATGCCAGAAGAGCCAATATAATAATTGAAAAATAGATTTTATGAATCATCCGGCTATATTATTGAAATGTTCATTATAATAAAAATGAATTTTTTTGTAAAATAAATGAGTTTATGATCAATTCAAATTGATTTAATTTAGAATTAGGTTCGATATTGCATTTGAGAGTGCAATTTAGTTAATTCTTTTTGCTGAACAATGCATATAAAATCAGTACAATTTATAAAAAGCAGCACTTCTTTCGGGCAATGTCCATCACCGGATAGAGCCGAATTCGCTTTTATCGGTCGATCAAACGTAGGCAAATCATCACTTATTAACATGGTTACAGCCCGCAAAAGCCTGGCTAAAATCTCTTCCACACCTGGTAAAACACAACTCATAAACCATTTCTTGATTAATGATAAATGGTATCTGGTCGATCTGCCCGGGTACGGTTGGGCAAAAACCAGCAAGGAAAACAAAGCAAAATGGAAAATAATGATCCGAGATTACCTCACAAAACGTGAAAACCTGGCTTTGACTTTCATATTGGTGGACATACGGCTTGATCCGCAACGAATTGATACGGAATTCATTAACTGGCTGGGTATTAATAAAATACCTTTTGTTATCGTGTTTACAAAAGTCGATAAAATTTCGAAAAACAAAGTTCAGTCTGCTGTAGGCAAATACAAAAAAGCACTAATGAAGACCTGGGATGCATTGCCTCACATAATTATTATCTCTGCAAAAACAAAAACAGGAAAAGAGGAAATATTAAATTTTATTGATCAAACCCTCAAAGTGGCCCCCTTTTAATCCGAAAGATATAACTTTACCAATAATCATAATAAGAGCCAACGCATAATAATTACAAAATGGAATACAAAGACATAGCTGCTGTTTCGGGCAAAAGCGGACTTTTTAAGGTGTTATCTCCAGTGAGATCCGGTGTGATACTGGAATCGCTCAATAACGAAAAAAAAAGAATTGTAGCCGGAATTCATCAGAAAGTATCGGTACTGGATGAAATCTCTGTTTTTGCACATAACAAAGAAGGATCTGTTCCTCTGATAGAAGTTATGCGCAAAATATACGTTGAATTTGATGACGACCCGGGGATTGATAGTACCGCTTCGTCAGAAGAATTCAAAGCATTTTTTAAACATATATTACCTGAATATGATGAAAACAGGGTTTATGTATCAGACATGAAAAAAATAGTTGGCTGGTATAACATCCTTTATAAACAACTCCCTGATCTGATAAAAAAAGACCAAACAAGTACAGAAGATGAAAAATAACCTGCAATGAAATGAAAAGACATGAACTAACAACAGCTCTTAGTCTTATTCAAAAAGACCTTTCGCTTCCTGAATCAGAAATTAACCGTTCTGAAAAACCTGAACTGGAAGAACTTCATCAATACCTGACAGCAGCCATCCGGGAGTTACTTAACAAAGATTTTAACCAGTTGATAAACATATTGTATCGGATCGACATTACTGAAAGCCGCGTATCAAAAGCTCTTCATACCGATGATCCAGCCCAAATTGCATCTGAGCTGGCCAGCCTGGTTATAGAAAGAGAACTTCAAAAAGTGGAAACGCGCAGAATATATGCTAACCGCGACCTCTGAAATCCGCCACTTTTTCTACCATACTTTTTGAACCTACAAAAAACGGCACTTGCTGGTGAATATCTGTAGGCACGATGTCAAGAATTCTGTTTTTCCCGTCCGTAGCCATGCCTCCTGCCTGCTCGATAATAAATGCAAGGGCATTGCATTCATACATAAGTCTGAGTTTACCGTTAGGGTTTTTAGCTGTAGTTGGATACATATAAATACCGCCTTTCAGCAGGTTTCGATGAAAATCCGCTACAAGAGAGCCAATATACCTTCCGGAACAATTATTGATCCGGCAATCTTCAATAAACTGTTTTACATAAGCGGGAAAGCTATTGTATGATCCCTCATTTACAGAATAAATTCTGCCCTCAACAGGTATTTTCATCCGGGTATGCGACAAAAAGTATTCGCCAAGTGAAGGTTCGAATGTAAATCCAAACACCCCATAACCCATTGTAATAACAAGCATTGTGGATGATCCGTAAAGCAAATACCCTGCAAGCACCTGGGCATTGCCGGGTTGCAAGTAATCTTCACGAGCAATGACAGCACCCACCGGAGATCTCCTTTTATAGATGGAGAAAATAGTCCCGATCGATACATTTACGTCGATATTTGAAGATCCGTCAAGCGGATCAATAGCCACCACATATTTTGACTTTTTATTTACTTCTGTCACTTTATCTTCTTCCTCAGAAAGTATTGCGCAAACCTCTCCTCCATTTTCGAGCGCACGTGAAAAACAGATATTTGCCAGAACATCAAGCTTCTGCTGGTCATCGCCCGCCATATTTTTTGTCCCGATGCTCCCGGAAAGATTCATTAAGCCTGCTTTGTTGATCTCCCTGTTCACCACTTTGCCCGAAAGTGCAATATCTCTGAGGAGTTGTGAAAATTCACCGGTAGCGGTTGGAAAACGGTCCTGGTTGCTTTTTATAAAACGATCCAGTGGAATACCAATGGGTTCGGCAATTTTAGATTCTTCCATATTTTACATATTTATTATTTTTCCATCCGGAATCCCTATTTTCGCGCGAAATTAAATGTTAACAGAGTAATAAAAAAATGCAGATTTTCAAATTTGGAGGCGCTTCTATAAATACTGCAAATGCAGTCAGAAACCTCTTCGAAATCGTTTGCACCCGAAATAGTAACCCATTAATTGTAATAGTATCTGCAATGGGCAAATCTACCAATGTACTTGAAGATATTCTAGACAAAAAAATACGAAATGCCGCGTTTAAAACCACACTGAACTTCTTTAAAAAATACCATTTAGAAATATGTAAAAATCTATTTAATAATTCAGGCAACCAGATTTTCTATGAACTCAACCAGACTTTTCTTAAACTTCATCATACATTGAATCGTGTGGATGCCGGCAAACCTGAATGGTCATATGACCAGGTCATATCATTCGGCGAAAAAATCTCTTCTCTAATCGTCTCCACTTATCTGAATGTATCCGGTATAAAATGCAAATTACTTCCTGCTACGGATGTTATCGAAACTACCAGTGAATTCAGAGAGGCCAGGATTATCTGGGATTCAACGTCAGAAAAAATCCAGGACGCCGTTTCAGCCTATGGCAATTATGATATCATCCTATCGCAGGGTTTTATTGGTGCTGACGGTTCGGGCATCACCACTACTCTCGGTCGTGAAGGATCTGACTTTACCGCAGCCATATTTGCCTATTGTCTCAATGCAGACTCCGTAACGGTATGGAAAGATGTACCGGGGGTTATGAATGCAGATCCACGGATAACTAATGATCCCGTAATGTTTAATACACTATCATACCACGAAGCTTCTGAAATGACTTATTATGGCGCCAAAGTTATTCACCCTAAAACCATCAAACCGCTTGCGAACAAAAACATACCCTTGTTTGTAAGGGGATTTGATGACTATGAGAAACCCGGTACACGTATTCACAATTGTAAATCTGATCCGGAAACTTATGCGGTTATTTACAAAGGAGATCAGTGTCTTTTTTCTTTTCGGTTTGCTGATTTCCATTTTGTAAACGAAAAAAATCTTGTTGAAATATATTATGTGCTGGACGCCCTGAATATCCGGATAAATATGATGCAAAACTCCGCCATATCGTTTTCCATCTGCATTGATCATCATGAAAAGAAAATCCGGAAGCTTATCGAATTGCTACAGCATAAATTTGTACTGCACTATAACACCGGACTAAGGCTGGTTACGATTAAAAACTATGATCAGCAAGCGCTTGAAAAATATCGACCAGAAGAGGAATTACTGCTTGAGCAAAAAAGCAGGGCCGATTATCAGGCGGTTTTCAAGCCTTCATAAACAAAACCAGGCCATTGATATTGATGTCCTGTTTTCCGCAATGAGGTACCCGGCATTCCAGTTGCTTTTAAGCAACTGACAATCAGTAATAAAATATCACTTGGCTTTAGCCACATTATATTTACGCTCTCAATACACTCCTGCTTTCCGCACATTTTAAAAAATGGCCTATATGTCTATTTAGTGCGATTATTTTTAAAAATGGGTGTCCCAAAGACAAAAACATGAGATATTTTCGGGAATGTAGATGGCTGAAATTCGTTTAATATTGATAAATTAGGCGCCATGCCAAATACTGTGGTTATTAGTACATCCACTACTCTATATAGATATTTATAATGATTTTTCTTTCGTTCATTTTGTCTTCCTGCCCGCCCCCGCGATGATGGCCGAGGAAGGCAGGCAGGGACACAAAACCTGCCTTTGCCGAATCGGCTACGAGCAGGCAGGCGAACCAACCCCGAAGATCCGAAGGACTCCTATGGAGGATCCCTTTGGGAAAAGTCAAGAACGCCCCAAGGTTTTCCCTGCCTTTGCCGGACGAGCCAAGGCTTCGGCAGGCAGGCGAAAATCTTTGGTAGCTCTGCCTAACGTGGGTGGCACCAAGGACTTGAGGAAGGGT
>JADFHN010000001.1 GCA_022567155.1 Bacteroidota bacterium | reverse complement strand
CCTGGGGTTTTGAGATCACTATCATATACTGGGCTTTAGCCATTTACATTTAACAATGCTGTATTAAACTATAGCCATCATCTACTCTGATTCAGAAATTGGATAAAAACTGCGATTCAGCAGATTGAAGCTGGTTTTTGGATACTATCTCTGCGCTTTAAGTGGGTAACCCAAAAACTTAAATGGTTAATTCTATAAAATAAAATAGAGTTGATAACTGGTGTTTTGAATATCTCCGGCGTATTGGCACTACCTGATTTACAGATAAATTTTATTACCTATTACGCACACAATTTCAGGCTAAATCTGATAATGATTGATTTAATCAATCTTATCCGTGTACCTGTTTCTCATGAGAAACTCCCGGTAGGCATCTCTGAAGTAATCTACACCAGGACTTTGCCGAATGGCATATTCATAGCGGGTCAGGGCATCAAGCAGCAACTTATTTTGCTCAAAAAATTCTGCAATAATCAGGTGGCTGAAGGGAGATTCGGCATCAAGCCCGCTTTCCAGTTCTTTCAGTTTTATACTGATTTCAGCGTCCGCTTCATCCATTCTTTGGATAGCATAGTCACCGGAAGTGGTTTCCATATCATTTTTAAGACTTACATTTATGATTACTATACTTTTCCCTTTTATGGCCTCATCATTAAAATCAAGCTCGAAATAGGGTTTTTCAGTTTCAATTATCCGTATTACATCTTCGAATATATGTTTTAAGGTAACCACATATCCTCCGGCACTCGTTGATGGATCCCATCTGATCACAGCATCCGTATTATACAGGTTGGCATTGATATCCATAAAGAGAGCAATTTCTTCGCTCCCTCTTTCCGTGGCTCCCATCAATTCATCGTATTCCATCCGGTTGGTTTCACGTGATTCCGGAGCCATCTTACTTAACAGATAGTTTAGAAATTGCGTGACAAGGGCTTTTTCTTCTTTCGGTACAAGATCAACCAATTCCTCAAATTTATACGTCTTAGGTTGAGCATGCTTTAATTCCACCAATTTACCCTTGCCGAACAAAAGGGCAACATACCCGGATGCCGATACTTTTAACTCGCCACCGGAAAAGATACCGGTTCCGATTTTTATTTTTTCCCACTCATTTTGTCCTGACCGTACATAGTTGTCGCCCTGAGAAACAATCACCTCAAAATGATCATCCTGTGCCCATGTCCTGTCATAAACTGCTGACATTACAAAGGTTAATAAAAGGAAAATCAAAAACCTTTTCATTACATATTCTTTACTCGGGGAAAGCTGCGCACATAAGCACACTCCTTAAAATATTAGAAATTTTCATTTCTGATGAAACAGCTTAATCAATCTTGTCGCTGAATCCGTTTCGCATCAGAAACTCCTGATAAGCTTCCTTGAAATACTCTACATCCGGTGATTGATTGATGGCATATTCATAACTTGTGAGGGCATCAAGCAGCAGATCATTTTGTTCGTAAAATTCCGCCATGATCAGATTACTGATTGATGAATTGGCATCAAGCGAAGATTTGAGATCGTTCAATTCAACGGTATATTCTTTGGCTTCACTCTCATTTACACGCTGTATGGCGTAATCACCCGAATTGGAATCCTTATCTCCTTTAATGCTTACATTCACAATTACCATTTCCATACCTTCAAGTCTGCTGTCATTGAAATCCACCTTAAAGAAAGAATCTTTGGTTTCGGCAACCATTAAAACTTCATCAAACCAATCTTTCAGCACAATTTGATAGGTTTCAGCTCCGTCCTGCGGATCCCATCGTATAATCGCTACAGAATTGTAAATATTTGCTGAGGTAGGCATAAAGAATTTGATCTGCTGGAACGATCCCCTTTCGGTAGCCCCTGTTATGCTGGCATATTTTTTCCGGTTTTCCTCCCGTGCTTCGGTAGACATTTTGCTCATTACAAAATCGGCATACTTACTTACAATTCCGTCATCACTGCCACCTACCTGTGCTTTAAGATCGTTGACGTTGTACTCTTTGGCTTCTTTAAGCTCGATCGGCTTGCCCGAAGCTGAAAGTAGTGCAAGATAGCAGTTGCCAGTGGTTTTGATCACATCACCACTTTGTAATTTTGTTCCGGTTTTTAATGGTTCCCAACTAGATCCGGAAGCCGTCTTATACGTATTTTCACCTTTGTTGGCAAGGACCTTGAAAACGTAATCCTGCGAAAATGAAGAAATACTGATCATTGACGCAGAAAAAATTAGAAATAACAGTTTTCTTTTCATGATTTTATAAGTTTATCAATGGTTTATACATTATGCTCCTTAATGGTAAACAGTTCTCTTCTTTTTTCTTTTTGAAACATGTTGTATCCCACACCGTAAAGCACCTCTAATGCATCTCCGGCAAGTAAAATTACAATTATGGCAATCGTTAACTCCATTTCGATTGCAAACAAATGAAATACAAAAATAATCAATCCTAATATTATTACCACCTCCACCAGTTGTATTAATTTGGTTATACCATCATACCATAAAGGCAATTTTCTGTAAATTATGGTAAATAATCCAACATTCAAAAAACAAAGAATTATGGCTACAATATATCCCTTTGTTTCGGACATTTTATCAAGATAGTCCTCATTCAGCACCATAGCCGTAATGTTGGCATGAATTACCACGCCATACATATCCAGACCGGCACGCCCTGCATACTTGGGATTCATAGGAGTGAAAAATTTATCTTCAATCCAGTATGGCTCTAAAAAGCTTTCTCCTACATGGCCTAAAAGCACAATTTTATCCTTTACAAGACTTGGGTCAAAATTTTCTTCCAGTACATCCATCACATCGAGGGCAAAAAATTTCGGCCTGTTATCCAGCGTAAGCATGGTTAACACATTTCCCCTGTAATTTATGATTTCCTCTTCATTGTTTCTTGCTAAAAACCTTTCCGCCGCTTCAGGGTTTACATAAGAAGCAAGTTTTACGCCAAAAGCCATTTGTTCAATCACTTCACCTGAAATCGTATCCTTATACAGCATTTTCGGGGAAAACTCACGCACCACCTTATATTCCTCCTGCTTTGTGCCGGCAGTTTCCGCAATCAGATTTACGATTCCCATCTCCGCATATTGATTAAATAACGGATGAGAGGTTTTCAGATGATAGTAGTACGGATCATCCACATCACCTGGCGCCATAAATTGTGTGCCGAGCACAAGGTTTTCAACCTTCGACAATGCATCGGCCAGCATTAAATCGCCAAGCGTATCCGGCTCTAAGCTACCGAAAAATGTATCAATCCCGATTACCTTCGGATTATATTTGTTTATTATGTTGATTTGCCTGGCAATGTCTTTTCTGCCCAGTCTTCCGAAGTTTACAATCAAAATGGTAGTGTCAAATGCGGGATCCTCCCTGAAATTCTCGTTTGAAAAAATCTGATCGGTTATTTGCATATCTTCCAGGGCTTGGCCTACAGGATCGAGAATACTGAATATGGCCAGAAACTGATATGCGAATGCCATAAAAGCAAAAATAAAAATGGTGCCAATTATCGTATCCTTCCAGAATTTCCAGGTCTTTAACATATTGATTTAAGGTTTTTATGTTTTCAGAATACAATTTAAACTATTTTACGATTTTTTGTTATAAATTTTGGTCTTGTTGACACATTTATTTACTACATGATACAAAAAAGGCTTGACGTCGAAGAATACGTAGAAGGAGTGCTTGCCGGTGATAAGGTAGTGCTCGGCCGTGCCATTTCGCTGATCGAAAGTAATGCAGGAGAAGATTTGCAGCTTGCCGAAACCGTGATGAATGAACTGATCCCTCATACGGGTAATTCCATCAGGATAGGAATAACAGGTGTACCCGGCGCAGGTAAAAGTACTTTTATTGAAACGTTCGGCAACTACCTGACAGAAAAAGCAGGTAAAAAACTTGCCGTGCTGGCAATTGATCCTACAAGCAAAAAGTCAAAAGGGAGCATTCTGGGAGATAAAACCCGGATGGAAATACTGGCTTCCAGCAACAACGCATTTATCAGACCCTCTCCTACAGGTGAAACCCTTGGTGGGGTTGCCGCCAAAACCCGTGAAGTCATGCTTTTGTGCGAAGCCTCCGGCTATGAAGTGATCATCATCGAAACGGTTGGCGTGGGACAGTCCGAAACCACCGTAAAAGAAATGGTGGATTTTTTTTTACTTCTCATGCTCGCAGGCACGGGCGACGAACTTCAGGGGATAAAAAAAGGAATCATTGAAATGGCAGACCTCATTGCGGTAAATAAAGCAGACGGAGATAATAAAATAAAGGCCGAAAAAGCCAAAAAACAACTTGACATGGCCCTTCATCTTTTTCCTCCTGCCGAATCAGGAAGGCCCACAAAGGCGCTCACATGCTCGGCTTTGAAAAATACGGGTATCGGAGAAATATGGGAGGAAATAACCAGCTATGAAAAACACACTAAAGATTCAGGATTTTTTCACAAAAACAGAAAAGAACAACATGTACGCTGGTTGCATCAATATATAAAAAACAAACTGGAGTCTGATTTTTTTCAAAGCCAACAAATACAATCCGAATTATCCCGTATTGAAAAAAGTGTGTCGGAAGGTAACATTTCACCGCTTCAGGGGAGTGTCATACTGTTAAATTTATACCGTCAGTCCGGATAGTTTATCAGGTATTTGTATTTTGGGGTTCGCAGGCTTGATCTCTATCGCAGTACATAAGAAAATGGCCTTAAATCAGAAATTAGCAGTACTTTTTCTTGTACCATATCCGTTAAACCGAGCCCCATCACAGCGGTTCCGGTTTGAACAATATTTTCGTTTTCTCGGAGAAAAAAATATCGGGTACACCGTACAATCTTTTCTTGACGAAAAAAGCTGGAATATTCTTTACAGTAAAGGCAATAGAATGCGGAAATTGTGGGGTGTTATCAAAGGATTTGCACGCCGCAAATGGCAGATGCTCCAACTCGGAGGTTACGACTACGTTTTTATACACCGCGAAGCTGCACCGCTCGGACCGCCCGTATTTGAATGGTGGATTGCTAAAATTGCCGGCAAAAAGATTATATATGATTTTGACGACGCACTATGGCTGCCCGATAATTCGCACGAAAACCAACTAGTTGCCTGGTTTAAATGGCGTAAGAAAACAGCTTATATCTGCAAATGGGCATGGAAAGTAAGTGCCGGCAACAGCTACCTGGCCGACTACGCCGGGCTGTATAACACCAATGTTGTGCTGAATCCTACAACCATTGACCCGGCCTGGCATGCTGCCGCCATAAAACATGAATACAACCACAACCATGATGCCATAATCGGATGGACAGGGTCGCACAGCACAATGAAATACCTGGAACCGTTTATTCCTGTAATGGAAGAACTTGAAAAAAAATACAGGCTGGAATTCTTACTCATTTCAAACAAAAAACCCGCATGGACACTGAAATCGCTGCGGTGTTGGCCCTGGTCAGAAAAAACTGAAGTAGAAGATCTGCGCAGGATTGATATCGGAATCATGCCCTTACCGGATGATGACTGGGCAAAAGGAAAATGCGGATTCAAGGTACTGCAGTTTATGGCGCTTGAAATTCCGGTGGTGGCTTCTCCGGTAGGTGTAAATTCAATACTTATCCATAATAGTGAAAATGGATTTCTGGCTTCATCAACAGAAGAATGGATTGAAAAGCTACAACTTTTGATCGAAAATTCTGAATTGCGTAAAAAATTTGGGATAGCAGGCAGAAAAACAGTGGAAGAAAAGTACTCTGTCAATGCTAATAAGGAGAATTTTTTACAATTATTTCAAATTTAATTACAAGAAAGGCACAAGTCCCGCCACCACGCATTCCAATAGCTTGAAGACATGCACCATATTAGAGGTCGGGTTCGGGTAATCCCCCTAACAACCCACAGGTTTCAGTTTCTTCATATATCCTACCCTAAACAAGGAGATTACCCGGCATCGCTCCGCGATCCGGGTAATGACGACTTTTTAGGAGGTTAGGCATCGCTCCGCGATTCCCCGCTGTGGTGCGCCAGTGGTCTACCAAAAAACTAAATATATCCTACCACCCAATAAGCGGCATAGCCTACCCACTCCCTGATAAGAATATGCCATATTTTGAAGGCGCCAACACTTGGTATGGCCAACTGGTCGGGGGTAAACCGACGTTTATGCGTATAAATATCTACGCTGAACACATCCAGTGGAAATCCTTCCTTATGAAAGCATGCCCTGGCGCGACGCATATGATAGGCCGAAGTGACCAGCACACATTCTTCGGAATTGACTATCCCTGAGAGCGCTTTAATGCTTTCTGTTGCGTTTTCGTGAGTGTTTCTTGAATTAATTTCATACGAAACATCTGATGAATCAATCCCCATTATCCGCAATGCCTCAGCCATTTCCATTGCTTCCCGCTGGCCTACATCTAATATTCTGCCGGTACCGCCCGAAACAAAAATATTTTTTACATACCCTTTCTTATATAAGATTGTGGTATGATATATCCGGTCGGCGCCCCTGGCAAAAAAAGCCCTGTCCGACAACTCCGTATCCCCCAGTACCACCCCACTAAGCACAATTGCCGTGGTATATTTCTTTTTCAGGTCTTTCAAAGGCACCGGGGCTATCTCCCATGCCCGCATGACTTCATTGGCAATAAACGCATTAGAAAAAAAAAGCAACATTCCAAGCCCAAGCCAGAACAGACGCAATTTCCAGGTTTTATTTTTTAACACAGCTGATAATACCAGGCATATCACCACAAGCACAATGGGCATGGTAAGGTAATTCAGCGTTTTTGAAAGGATGAAAAACATCGGCCAGGCAATATTACGTTAACGCACAATAATAAAACAAATTTTAAATTGTAGCCATTTACCGCGCATTGCACTGGTCGTAGGGTCTCCCTACGACCTAAATCATTACTGATTCAATAACAATCCTTCATCTGAATTATGAATCCCTGTATTCTGAATTGCCCCGGATGCAATCCGAGGTTACGATGCAATACTCTCGCGTGTATATACAGCCAGGTGGGCGCGCACCAGTAGAGGGGTTTACGCCTGACTATCTCCGCCATTTATGGCGGAGTAAATCAACCCATACACCCCCCGGGCTTTAGCCCATAAACTTGTAAAACCATACTTTTCAATCAAATGGGGCTAAAGCCCCGATTAACGCTGCATGTTAATTTCCACGCCATAAATGGCGTGGTTAGTCACTCTCCCTGGTCGCAGGGGTTAGCATGCTAAATCGACACGCATTGTGCCATAGGCATCCCTTTGGGGCAAATGCGCGTCAGTGTTTTCACAAAATGGGTTGAATCCTGCCACGAATGCAATCCGAGGCTACGAGGCAATCTGAGGCTACGTCCATGGTCGCAGGGTCTCCCGACGACATTCTAAAATTTGGAATATTTCGAAACCGAATCATTAACACTGCTATTCTGACCGATGGATCCTTATAATTTACATTATCTATGATTATATAAATAATATTGATTTGATCGATCTGTCCTATTCAACTATTTTTGTATTGATAATTAATGAAGCGAACAGATAATAAACAATAAAGACCATGAGTAACACGATAAATGAATTAAACAAGTTACTGGCTGATTACCAGATTTATTACCAGAACCTGCGTGGATTCCATTGGAACATCAAGGGGCAGCAATTTTTTGAATTACATGTGAAATTTGAGGAATTGTATAATGACGCCGCCATGAAAATTGACGAAATTGCTGAAAGGATACTTACACTGGAAGCTACTCCGTTACACAGTTTCAGCGATTATCTTGCACATGCGAACTTGTCGCCGGTTTCAAACATCAGTAAAGGGGAGGAATGTGTAAGTCATATTGTAGAAAATCTTACCTACCTGGTAACTAATGAAAAGCAGGTGAAAAAACTGGCTGAAGAATCAGACGACAGCGCTACCGCCGATCAAATGGCAGCTTATATTGAGGAGCAGGAAAAAACGTTGTGGATGTACAAGTCCTGGCTGGGATAGGGACCAGTTGGCAGTTGGCAGTTTGCAAATTGCTCAATAAATACAATAGGCATCCCCCTTCAGAGGCGGAGACGGCCGGTTAATACAACAAAACTGGACTTGTGCCTATAACTTTTTATACTACTCAATAAAAGAATGGCACAAGTCGCACCACCCCGCAGGCCCACGCTGGAAGACTTGCGCCAGATAGGCTGGGATAGTAATTAGTTGACAGCCGGCAAAAGAGTAACCGGCCACGGGAAGCAGCATCAGTAGCAGCCGGTTGCCGGCATTACTACACCTCTATCCACTTGCGGTACCACCACTGAAAAACAACCAATGCCCAGATTGTGGCATGTACATCGCCCGGGTATGCAGAAAATAATTTCTTCTTCAATGTTTTTATACCTGAAGGATTAAAGATGCCCTGGGCCCGGATGTAGTCATCATCCAGTAATTCTTCATTTATAATCGTTTTCATTCCGCTTCTGAACCACTTCAAAAGCGGCACCTCAAATCCCTGCTTTGTCCTGTTCGTGATTTTGCGGGGCAGGATGCCCCTGAATGTATCACGGAGGATACGCTTTCTATAATTCCCCTTGATTTTACAATCATCGGGTAATGAAATCAGGAATTCCACAACACGGTGATCCAGAAACGGTACGCGTATTTCCAGGCCGTTAGCCATCGACATCAAATCCACCTTGGTCAGCATGTCGTTGGGCAGTACAAGCCGGAGGTCGGTCAACAGTGAATCTCCCAGTGATTCATGGTGATCGTTGATCCAGTCCAGGTATCTTTCTTTCCTGGTTTCACCTGGAAGGTCATTACCGGGAGATGAGGCCAATAGTTGGGATACCTGATCTTCGTTCATAAATGTAGCCAGGCTCCAGTATCTCTCTTTTGGCGATAAATGGTAGTTTCTTGCGAACCTGTCAAACTGCCTGAACTTATCAGTCAGGAAGTTGTTACGTGACTGGGGCAATTTACTCCATACCGGCGCTAAACCCACCAGCCACTTTTCTATAAACCCAGGATGCAGCATACGGTAAACGGCTGCATGCTTATTATACCCTCCCAGTAACTCATCCGCCCCATCACCGCTCAATGCTACGGTTACATGCTTTCTTGTTTCCCGGCTCAGGATATAAACGGCAATGGCTGAAGAATCTGCAAAAGGTTCGTCCAGGTAATCAAGGATATCAAATACGTGGGCATACAAATCTTCATCAGAAAGTCTGAAAACCGTATGCTCCGAACCAATATGTGCCGCTACCTGACGGGCATATTTCGTTTCATCAAAAAATGGCTCGTCGCGGAAGCCGATAGAAAATGTGTGTAATTTATCCGTATGCCTTGCAGCAAGCGCTGAAATAACCGAAGAATCTATTCCTCCGCTCAGAAAAGTGCCCAGCGGAACATCAGATACCAACCGGTCGGTTACACTTTGCTCAAGCAACTCCTCAAAACGCTGTTTCTGCCCCTCATAATCTCCCGGTATCACAGGTATTTTAATTTTTTTTAAGTCATAGTATGATTTCTTTTCTACATTATTCCCCTTAATTCGTAAAAAATGACCCGGTTCAAGCTTTTTCACGTTATGTAGCATGCTATAAGGTGCCGGTATATAATTTAATTGTAAATAAAGCTTAAGCGATTCGATGTCAGGTTTTTTGTCAATTCCATACATAAAAATTGATTTCATTTCCGAAGAAAAGAGAAATTTATCTTCGTCGTAATAATAAAAGAGGGGTTTTATTCCATACCGGTCCCTTACCAGCAGCAGGCATTCCTCCTGACGGTCATAAAAGGCAAAAGCAAAAAAACCATTCACTTTATTCAGACAACCAATACCTTCATGTATCAACAGGTGCAACAGCACCTCCGTATCCGATTCGGAATGAAACTGTACGCCGGATTTCTGCAGCCGGCTACGCAACGATTTGTAATTATAGATTTCGCCATTATAAACAAGGATATACCGTTCTGTTTCATCCTTCATGGGTTGGTTGCCTGCAGGCGAAGGGTCAATGACGGAAAGCCTCCTGTGGCCCATGCCAACAACCTCATCATTATACACTCCCTGAAAATCAGGGCCACGTGAGCTGATGGCATCGGTGGCGCGCACGAGGTTGATCATAAAAAGCCTTCCAAGCGTATTATAAGAATATATACCGGTTATACCACACATGATCTGGTACCTTGAATATTATTTTTTCTTGTTTTCCGTATTGGGACACCCATAAAGAAAAAGTTAATCTATAATTTCATTTTTTCCTCCCCCTAACCCCCTCGGAGAGGGGGATATAGGTACTTCAATTCATTAGCGGTCTTAATGTCCCCAGCTAGCCTGTCCGCCGAACAACTTTGGCAGGCAGGCCCTCGGAGAGGGAGATATTTAGTACTCGATTGGTCAGGAGTTCCCATGTCCTGCTTTGGAGGGGGACAAAGGGGGAGGTACAGTTCTTTCATATTTTTCAATCCAATTTTCAATTTCTTCAGTTTCACTATTAATGGCTGTCAGGATATCCTCATCGTCAAATCTCAATAGAGTAAATCCGGATTGTTCCGGTTTTTGTTGTCCTATTATATCATTCTTATGCGTATCCGGGTAATGATGGGTTATCTCATCCACCTCAATTATCAACATGAGTTCCTTGCACATAAAGTCTGCAATGTAATCTAAAACAGGCCTTTGCCTCCGGAATTGATAACCTTTCATTTGTCGTGCCCGTAACACGTACTTCCATAGACAGGCTTCAGCTTTCGTCATGGCAGACCGGTTTGCTCTGGCTAACCTTTTCAGCTTTTTATTATATCCGTATAAATTTGTTTTATTTGCTTTCAAAACATTTCATTTTTCGCTCCCCCTAACCCAGATGGTGGTAAACTCAAACTACAACCTGCTTTCCACCTGCCTGGACGGCAATCAGGGGGTTGTCAGGAACTAAAAACATAATTCGCTATTAGACTGTTTATTAATGATTTAATAATCTATTTTAAAATGTAATTAAAATCCGCATTCAGGCTTTGATTAACGCATCATACAGGATTTCTACCGGATGCCAGGAATTGCGGCCGGTACCGTCTTTGATCTGATGCCGGCAGCTGGTTCCCGGTGCAGCAATCAGTGTATCATCATCGGATTCGCGTATGGCCGGAAAAAGTACAAGTTCACCGATCTGCATCGACATATTATAATGCTCTTTTTCATATCCAAATGATCCTGCCATTCCACAGCAACCCGAAGGTATCACCTGAACCGAATAATTTCGAGGTATGGATAATATCTTTTTTGAGTGTACGACAGAAGACAGCGCCTTCTGATAACAATGTCCGTGGAGCTTGATCTTCTTTTCTTCACCGGTAAATAAAGAAGCATCAATATTTCCCTTATCCCATTCACCAGAAAGAAATTCATCAATCATTAAAGTGTTTTCCGCCAGCTTTTTTGCCATGTCTTTCATTTCACCCCGGAGAAGGTCCGGGTATTCATCCCTGAATGTGAGAATAGCCGATGGTTCTATCCCAATCAGTGGTGTTTCCCGTGTCACCTTTTTTCCCAGCAAACGTACATTCTTTTCTGCCAGCTTTTTTGCGTGACTCAACAGCCCTTTGGAAATGTAGGATCTCCCGCTTTCATCGTGGTCAGCAATCAACACTTCATATCCCAGTTTATGCAAAAGCAAAACGGCTTTTTCGCCAACCTGTACATCGTAGTAGTTTGTAAACTCATCGACAAAAAGCACGACACTACCTTTAGGTTCAGTGGCCCGATCAGAAAAACCTTTAAGCCAGCTTCTGAACGTGTGTCTGCCCAATTCCGGTAAATTTCGTTTTTCGGCAATGCCAAGAAGTTGTTTTCCTACATTACCCACTATACTTTTTAACATAAAATTGTAAAACGATGGTACCCCCGATGCGAACTTATTGATCGTGTTGATATTTGCAATCAGTTTTGACCGTAACGGAATGCCCTTCGTAAGATGGCGCTGATGTAAAAACTCGGCTTTAATTTTGGCCATATCTACATTTGACGGACATTCAGCCTTGCAACCTTTACAGGAGAGACATAAATCAAGAATTTCATAAATCTCATCGCTGGCGAACGGGTCGGCATTATTTGACCGGGTAAATACTTCTCGGAGCACATTAGCCCGGGCGCGTGTGGTATCTTTTTCGTTTCTGCTTGCCATGTAAGACGGACACATGGTGCCTCCGATCAGGTGCGTTTTCCGGCAATCACCGGATCCGTTGCATTGTTCGGCTGCCCGCAACATGCCATCCGTAGAAGTGAAATCAAGTGCTGTATCAAATTCAGGCGTGACCTGCCCCGGAAAATACCTTAAACTGGAATTCATGGACGGTGTATCTACAATTTTTCCCGGATTAAAAATATTTTCAGGATCCCAGGTGCTTTTTATCTGTTTCAGCAATTTGAAGTTAGCATCACCAATCATTAACGGAATAAACTCACCCCGGAGCCTTCCGTCTCCGTGTTCTCCGCTGAGAGAACCCTTATATTTCTTTACCAGCAAAGCTATTTCTTCGGCAATAGACCGGAACAACCGGTTGCCTTCTTCGGTTTTCAGATTTATGATCGGGCGTATGTGTATTTCGCCGGACCCGGCGTGTGCATAGTGCACACATTCCAATCCATGGGAAGCTACTTTCTCATCAAATTCTTTTACATACTCAGCAAGATCGTCCACTTTCACAGCAGTATCTTCCACTACCGGAACGGGTTTGGCGTCACCCCGCATAGTTGACAATAAGCCAAGGCCGGCTTTTCGAAGATTCCAAACTCTGGCCATATCCGCACCCGTGATAAAGGGAAAGTAATATCCGTATCCCGCCGATTTAAGCTCCGTGATTAAGCTTTCGGCATTTTTTTCAAGTTCGGCCTGCGATGCCCGTTTCAGTTCAATAACCAAAATGGCATTTGGGTCGCCTTTCACAAAAAACCGGTTAGGGCTTTGCTGTATGTTGTCTTTTGTACACTCCAGTATAAAATGATCCATCAGTTCAACTGCAGACGGATCAAACCTGAGCGCCAGATTTGTAGCTTTCAGTGAATCATAAATAGAGTCAAAATGTGCACAAATCAGTCCCGAATGTGATTCAGGCAGGGGAACGACCTTCAGTTTTGCTTCGGTTATAAAAGCGAGGGTTCCTTCGGAGCCGGCGATCAGCTTGCAAAAGTTAAATGGCTGTCCGTTTTCCTCAAAAGGGGTCATTGGCATCAGTAAATCTATGGCGTAACCGGTATTTCTGCGAGGAATAGAGGAATCGGGAAATTCGCGGTTAATAGCTCGCTTTACCTCATCGGGTGCAAGCAAATTTTTTATATGCACGTATAAGGAAGCCTCGAAGTCACCGTCGTCAAGTTTTTTATCAAACGCCTCTGCATCCAACGAGCTGAATTCAACTTCACTGCCATCACTAAGCACCGCTTTTATTTCCAGCAGGTGATCACGGGTGCTGCCATAAACCATGGAGTTGGATCCGCACGAATTGTTGCCGATCATACCACCCATCATTGCCCTGTTTGAAGTAGATGTTTCCGGGCCAAACATCAAACCGTAAGGTTTCAGAAATAGATTCAACTCATCCCTGACAACACCCGGCTCCACACGAACCCACTGGTCTTCTTCATTCAACTCGATAATACGCGTCATGTATTTTGACACATCAGCGACCACTCCGCTACCAACCACCTGACCCGCCAGTGATGTACCTGCAGTTCTCGGTATGATTGAGGACTTGTTTCCTCTGGCAAAAGCAATTAGTTTTTTAATGTCGGCCGCTCCTTTGGGATAGGCGACTGCGAGTGGCAATTCGCGATACGATGATGCGTCGGTTGCATATATTTTTCGTACAAGGTCGTCATAAAACAAGTCTCCTTCCAGTTGTTTTTTCAGAGATGCTAACACAAGTTTCATGGCACTATTCTGACGCTTCAATTAAAGTAATTCATTGGATCCGGATAGCAAATTACAGGATTTTATAACGTTAAATTGAATATGGTTCTGAATTTGTTTTATCTTGTGTAAAATGGCCAGACGAATTGCATTCGGATTTCTAATACTGCTCGTTATCACCGGATGTGCAAGCTCGAAAAAATCGCGTACGCGGCAGGTGGATAGGGTGATCAAGACGGCAAGGTCATTCAGGGGTACGCCTTATAAATGGGGAGGCACCACCCGTGCGGGTATGGATTGCTCCGGGTTGCTCATCAATTCGTTTGCATCGATCGACTACCCGATACCGAGGATGTCGGCCGATCAGAGTAAGATCGGAAAAAAAGTGAAGCTGAAAGATATCCGGCGTGGCGACCTGGTGTTTTTTGCAACAGGCAACAAGCGCAGAAAAATAACACATGTAGGCCTGGTAACTGATGTAAGAGGCAAGGAAAAAGTAATGTTCATCCATTCTTCCAGTTCGCGCGGGGTAATTGAAACCAACATGTACAGCACTTACTATAAAAAGCGGTTTATTATGGCCCGCCGGGTATTGTAGCTGCTGCTTTTGATGGTAACTTGCAAACTATATTTTTAACCCAAAAAGTTCATTAGATCTTTTTGCACGAAGTGTCTGACGATGCCAAGCATGTCTGACTGTAACAGCAGGCGATCCCGCCAAGGCGGGATGCATAGGTTAACCCAGATGAAGTTATTGTTTATCAATGACTTTCGTCTGCCCATAGGGAAAAATTGTTAATCCTATTGACATTTTTGGGTTTAAACAACTTGACAAAAAAGGTATCTCATTTGAGATGCCTTGTGGAGAATATTCCACTTTCGCCAAAGGCTTCGGCGGATAAACTTCGCCTAATTCTTTCAATCATTGGTAGATGGTATCCACCTTAGCTCGCTGAAGCGAGCGATGGTGGAGAATATCGGATTCGAACCGATGACCCCTACACTGCCAGCGTAGTGCTCTAGCCAGCTGAGCTAATCCCCCATATAAATTGTCAACTAATACAATTTCCTGACCGTTGTCAAGGTGCTTGTAAATCTGCCAGTCAACCCGCCTAAGTAAAGAGGAATTGAATCATTTTCATTCCTACTAACAGGCTGCAAATATATCTTTTTTAACTGACCGTCCAAATACATACTCTCTTCTTATTCCTGTTTCAGCAAACTGTTTATTGACTTTTTCTTACTATTTTCACAATAATTAAAGTAATAATATTTTAAAAAAAGTTGATATTTTTTAAATTGTAATTCTGTTTTACCTTTTGAGGTTTTTATTACAAGTATTTGTAGCAGGCAGGAATGAGAAAATTCAGAACCATTATAAAGCAATTGTCAGAAAGTGATTACGATGATTTCAAATCATCACTCATTGAAAACAAAGCTGATAAAACAATTTACGTACTTGATGCAGTTCGTGAAAGGGATCTCATGGACAAAGAAATCATGGCCGGGCTTGCTGTAAAAACACCCAACACATATTACTCATTGCGGTCCAGACTTGGAAGAAAGCTGGAGGAATATCTTATGCAGCGAATGGAACATCCACGGACTGATCTTTTGAAAAAAGTACATAATATCAACGAGCTGATATTTACAAGAAGCAAGGAAATAGCCAATGCTGCATTAAAAAAGCTTGAAGGAGAACTAAAAGACTATGATTTGTCGAACGAACTTACATTGGTTTACAAATCGTTGAAAAAACTGCATATCAACCACCCGAATTATTTCCAGTATTCCCAGCTTTATAACCGGCATGTGGCATATATGCTTGCCATGGACAAAGCCGAGGATATGCTTGCGGATTATTTTAAAAAGTTTGGGGCATATACACTAACCGGAAACGAAACTTTGAAAATTGAGCTGACACTTTTAAAAAAGGAAATGTACAATGTTTGTTCCTTATACCAATCGCACCGACTCTTTGTTTTCAACAGTTGTTTAAGGATTTTTCACAGGTTATTCGTTGATAGTGAGAGTTATGAACTCGATAAAGATGCCATACCGACAGAAGACCTGCTGGCAGAAAACGATCAAATCCTTGCCTCGTATAAAAAAGATCCGATCTACTTTCATCTCGGTACTGTATTTGATTTTCTTTGGATGTGCTATTACAACCATCATAATTTTTTTCGAAAATTTGAGGTATACTATGAAGAGATTAATGACCGGTCTCCGCAACTTCTGTCAAACTACTATTTATATACCTTCCCTGCTTCATTTCTGATATTGAAATTAAAAAGAGCATTCCGGCTTGACCGCCTGGCTGAACTCTATGAAGAGAACAAGGGTTTATATAAAAACCTCAATATTGATAAATCCGATATACCTCAATATTATATTATTGCAGTTTACCATGCCATTTCTGCCTATTATGCTCATAAGCTAAAGGAAGCGATTACATGGCTGACAAATCTGGTTAATGATGTTGGATGGAAAAATTATCCGGTAGCACTTTTGGAAATCCGGCTCTTTCTGGTTTTTCTACACTATCTTTCAAACAATAAAGAAATGATCTCGCTGCTTCGAAAAAGTATTCAGCGTACGATTAGAGTGATTGGCAAAGAAAATTGCAAAATAGCTTACATTTTCAGTTCAATGATGAACGAATCGTTTAATGAGGCAAAAAAGTATAAATTTAAAAACATAAAAAAACTGGCCTACAGGCTGGATGTGATTTCACCTAACTATTTTTCACCCCTCAAGCTGATACAGATTGACATTTCGCTGATAGAGCGACTAAGTACAGGTAAAATATAAAAAAATAAAATTGCAAGAAAATTAAACTCTTCAGATGTTCATATTATCGAGATTACGCTGGGAGAGAGGCTTATTGATATACTTTTTGACGTAGCTGTATTTTTTCGATTTATTTACATCCTGCGGATTGATGGATGAAGTAAGCATAACAATCCTGCACTTTTCTCTTGACTCATTGTTCAGCTTCTCAAATTCATCCAGAAACTGAAATCCATCCATTAGCGGCATATCAATATCGAGAAAAATAACATCTGGCAGAACTTTGGCAGCAAACTCATTGAGATTCTGTATATTTTTAAGAAATTCAATAGCGCTACGAGCGCCTGTGTGGGTATAGATAAACTTCGCAATACCTGACGCTTCAATCATCTTCTGATTAATAAGATTATCAATTTCATTATCATCGATCAGCATTACTGCAAAATATTTGTTTTTTTCAGTCATAATGAATTATTTAAAGCTTAAAAATAGAATTAAATAAGAAGTTTACAAACCGTATTAGGATTAATGGTATTATGCATTCGTGACTTCATATAAGTTACGCCCGGTAAAAATGGTTATATATCAAATTTTATTCCTTGTGCCAGGGGTAGGTCCGTCCCGTAATTGATCGTATTTGTCTGCCTCCTCATATAGATTTTCCAGGCATCCGAACCTGACTCCCTTCCTCCTCCGGTTTCCTTCTCACCACCAAATGCACCCCCTATTTCAGCGCCGGATGTACCGATGTTTACGTTGGCAATGCCGCAGTCGGATCCTTCATGCGATAGAAACTGTTCAGCATATTTTAAATTATTAGTCATAATGGCAGAAGATAATCCTTGTACAACGCTGTTGTGCATTTCAATGGCTTGTGAAATATTGTTGTACCTTATCAGATAAAGAATAGGCGCAAAGGTTTCTTCCTGTACAATTTTGTAGCTGTTCTCGACTTCGGCAATGGCCGGTTTTACATAGCAATCCGATTCATATTGTGTGCCTTCCAACAATCCGCCTTCGACGGCAAATACCCCACCCTCTTCCCGGATCTTTTCCAGGGCATTCAAATAAAGATTTACTGCTGTTTTGTCTATCAGTGGTCCTACATGATTCGATACATCCAGCGGATTCCCTATTTTAAGCTGGCTGTATGCATTAACCAGCATTCTTTTTATTTCCTCGTAAATGCTTTCATGAATAATAAGCCTGCGCGTAGAAGTGCAACGCTGCCCGCAGGTACCGACCGCCCCGAAAAGTATACTCCTGATGGCCATATCCAGGTCAGCATCTTCGGTAATAATAATGGCATTGTTGCCTCCGAGCTCCAGCAATGCTTTTCCTAATCTCGCTCCCACGGCCTCTCCTACTTTTTTACCCATTCGTATTGATCCGGTTGCCGAAAGCAGTGGAATACGGCGGTCGTGCGAAAGGAGCTGTCCCGTTTGCACGCCTCCGTTAACCAGGCATGACACACCTTCAGGCACCTCGTTTGCTTCAAAAACCGTATTGATAATTTTCTGGCATGCAATGCTGCACAATGGCACCTTTTCTGATGGTTTCCACACGCATACATCTCCGCAAACCCATGCAATCATTGCATTCCATGACCAAACGGCCACAGGGAAATTAAATGATGAAATTATACCTACCGCTCCCAGCGAATGGTATTGTTCATACATACGGTGTGAAGGCCGCTCAGAATGCATTGTGAGTCCATGAAGCTGCCGGGAGAGACCTACCGCAAAATCACATATATCGATCATCTCCTGTACCTCACCCAGTCCTTCCTGGAACGATTTACCCATTTCCCAGGAAACAAGCTTACCCAACGACGCCTTGTATTTCCTTAATTCCAGTCCGATTTGCCTGATTACTTCACCGCGTTTCGGGGCAGGCCATTCCCGCCATTCCCTGAATCCCTTCAATGCCGTATCTACTACCTGATTATATTCCTCTTCAGTGGCAGATCGCACCACCCCGACTAACTGCCAGTTTACCGGGGAATACGATTCAAGTTTTTCACCTTTGCCGGTAAGCCATACCGACCCGGACGAAACACCGGAGTTTTCGTTGTGAATTCCCAACTCTTTCAGCGCTTCTGCAATTCCAAATTGATTTTCCATGAATACATTATCTGTTTCTGAAGAGCTGCAAAGCTACATAATGAGTCCTTAAATTAATTGAAAACCCAGGTACAATATGGCGGGAGTGCCAGCTACATTATTTAACCGCAAAGGTTGATTCGCAAAGATCGTGAATACGCTGCGTTCTTTGCGCTTTTAGTGGTTAGGAAAAATATTTGCACGCAGCGATCGTTAATTTACAAGCTTACCACTTCATCGAATAGTAGGTTCTTTTTCTGTCCGCGCTGATGCCGAGTATGTTAATCCGCTCACCCACTTTGGATTCCAGAATGATGCGCAATTCATTTACATTTCGCACACGCGTTTTATCGATTTCGGTAATTATAAATCCTTCTTTAATTCCTGCTTCTTTCCACTTTCCTGATTGAATATCCGTTATTTTAACGCCGCCGTATATACCCAGTTTGCGGGATTCTGATTCAGGAATATTTTCGAATGTAGCCCCTTCCATAATTGCAACTTCAGGCCGATCCACTACTTCTGCTGCACCGTTGAATTTGCGAAGCGTAGCCGTTACGGTCCTTTCAACGCCATCCCGGATATAGGTTACTTCCACCTCATCACCGGGCCTGTTTCTGGCCACCATTTCCTGAAGTTCAGAAGTATTTTTTACCTTTCTTCCGTTTATGCCAACTATAATGTCGCCGCTTTTAAGTTTTGCTTCTTCAGCTGCACTGTTTTTGTTCACTGTAATAATATATACACCATTAAGTACATCCACGTCTTCTATTTGAGACTGCAATGCGGCATCTCTGATCATCACCCCAAGCAGGCCACGCTGAACGATACCGAATTCGAGCAGGTCGTCCATCACCTTTTTAACGAGCGTAACGGGAACCGCAAATGAGTAACCCGAATAAGTGCCTGTTTGAGTGGCAATGGCTGTATTCACACCTACCAGATTTCCTGCCAGGTCCACCAGGGCGCCTCCACTGTTTCCGGGATTCACCACAGCATCCGTCTGAATAAATGATTCGATCTCAAGGCGGTTTTCGTCTGCCAGAATATTGATATTCCTTGCTTTTGCACTTACAATTCCGGCCGTAACGGTGGAATTAAGTTCAAAGGGATTGCCTACAGCAAGCACCCATTCGCCAATCTGCAAATCATCAGAATCGCCATAAAGGAGGAAATTAAGACCGGTTTCGTCAATTTTTATCAGGGCCAGATCGGTGGTTGGATCCGTTCCAATAACAGTTGCTTCATACCTTCTGTTATCATGCAGGGTTACTTCAACCGAATTTGCTCCGTCAATTACATGATTATTGGTAACGATGTATCCGTCATCAGAAATAATCACACCGGAACCTTTTGCTGCAGATGGGAAAGTCCGGTATCTGAAAAAACCGTTTACCGAGGATGCTCCATCATATTTTGACTTTATGTGCACAACCGCTATGGTAGCCTTGCTTGCAGCATTCACAAAATTCAGGCCATCCGGAACAACCACATCCGGAATATCTTTAATCTCTAAATTGGTAAGCGCTACCTTCTGATGTTCTGATATGGAATTATAAGAAGACTGGCTATTCGGATTACCTACAATTAAGCTGAATATTCCGAGAGCCACCATACCTCCTGCAAGCGCTGCTAAAAAAATACCGATATAAAATGCTTTTCTACTCATTTCTCTTGTTTGTTTTAAACAATTCTAAATTTCTTAATTTTATACGTAAATACATGCAACTTGTTATTTAAATTTCAGACTTTTTTCTTATTTTATAGAAAAAGACGGACTTTTTTAGTCCGCCTTTCAATCTCAACTATCAACTCAATGAATGAGCCTAACCTAAACTAAACCTATTTGCGATCGCATGAAATTTTATTTTACCTTGATGGTTGTCTTCAATGCTTTTTTCTCATCCTTTGGAAGAGTTATCAATAGAATCCCCTCCGTGTAATTTGCCTGTATTTTTGCAGTTACCACATGATCAGGCAGATTAAATGTTCTTAAAAAATTTCCAAACTGCGTTTCAACGGTATGATAGTGATGTTCATCCTTCTCTTGTACCAATTTTCTTTCACCGCTTATGGTAAGTACGCCGTCATTCACATCAATTCCGAAACCATCTTTTTCCATGCCAGGCACAGACAGATGAATTTCATACGCTTTGTCCGTTTCTACTATGTCCACGTCAGGACGAAACCTGCGTATTCTTGATCCATTTACAGTCTCACTGAAAACTTTGTCTAACAGTGTACTGAATGTTGAAGGCATCGTGTTAAAATCAGAATATCTTATTAGTGTCATGGTATTAAAATTTAAAGTTTAAAATTTATTTTCATTTACACTTATCCTTACAGGAAAAACCATACCAACAGGAAAATGAATGATTTTAATGACATAATGGCTGATTTTTATACAAAAGAGGAAAATATACTGCCATAATGGCAGTATATTTAAAAAAGAAGCATCCTTGTAACTCTTGGTTTTCAGTATTGGTTAATAATGAACAATTTCTGTAATCGCTTTCTGGCTGAATTTCACAACTTCTCCAGCGCGGAAGTTACCTGCCAGCCGGCAGGCGGGCTTCCGTGACTTTTCTCTCATAGTAGAATTAAATTACGGCGGAGGCATCGGGCTCCCATAATTTACCCTTTCTCAGAGCGTAGCATGGAGGTTTCTATTTTTCAGATGGGATCTTAATGCGGAACGAAGACTCATGCAAAGCAGTGTTAATTTCATGAGATTCTTCGGTTGCTCGTTTCATTAAGGGACAAGGTATCCCTTTCTGCACAATTAGGCATTGCAGTGTATGCACCAGGCTCCCTCTGAAAAAGGATTCATTAGGAGATTTTTCGTTTTAATATCACCATGAAGGAAACATTACACGCACTGCTCCTTAAAATCACCTTTTAGGCCATGAGAAATCTTTCTCACTGCGCAAAGCTGCTTTTTGATGCACGTAATATGGGCATTTGAATTTACTCCAGATCTGACCGGTCGTAACGGCTGTTGACCGGATGGGTAAACAAGTTCGGGAACATTGTAAAAAATAATCATACCAATCTGAACAGTTACGATAATTGCACTTTTGATTTTTTGTATATATTGGAGGCCAGAAACAGATTTCTATATGAATATTAGATCAAATAATTTCTGGAAGGCTTTTGGACCGGGAGTGTTATTTGCAAGCACATGTATCGGTGTATCACACCTGGTGCAATCTACGCGTGCGGGAGCAGATTTTGGATTTTTACTACTGGGAGCCGTCATTGTGGCAAACATTTTGAAATTTCCTTTTTTTGAATTTGCTTCCAGATATACCAGTGCCACAGGCGTAAGCATTATTGACGGATATAAGCGGAAAGGTAACTGGATTCTTATTATATACCTGCTGATTACCATACCGTCCATGTTTATTGTAACTGCTGCCGTTACGTTTGTAACATCCGGATTGCTCGAAAACCTTTTCCGTATCGGACTTACCACAGATCAATGGGCAGCCGTTTTACTCCTGATTTGTATTGTGATTCTAGGCATCGGAAAATACAAGACACTGGATGGATTACTAAAGGTTGTTGGTGGAATACTGCTGATCTCGGTGATTGTGGCCTTCTTTAGTGCCGTTTTTCATGGTCCGGTTGAAAGGGCCCCGGATTTTATCCCGAAAGAACTCTTTGCTCCTGCAGGAATCGTCTTTGTAATCGCCCTGATGGGCTGGATGCCTACCGCAGTTGATATTTCAACGTGGCCAAGTTTATGGGCCGAAGCACGGATTAAACAAACTGGATACAAACCCACCTTGAAGGAAACGCTCCTGGATTTTAATATTGGTTACTGGATCTCTGCCGTACTGGCTATTTGTTTTCTTACGCTCGGAGCGCTGATTATTTATGGAACAGGCACCGGTCTTTCAGACAGCTCGCCGGTGTTTGCCCACCAGGTTATAAGCATGTTTACTGCAGCAATAGGAAAGTGGAGTTATTACCTCATTGCTGTAGCTGCCTTTTCAGCAATGTTCAGCACCACCATTACGGTTGTTGACGGATACGGGCGGGCCATTACCCGTACTACCAAACTGCTTTTGAATAAAACCAAAAAAGATTCACAAAAAGCATTTACGATCTGGGCTGTTATTATTTCGGTTGGTGCTTATCTGGTAATCTCCCAGTACCTGAATAATCTCACCAAGCTTGTTGATCTTGCTACGATCTTATCATTTGTAGTTGCCCCGCTTGCAGGGTATCTGAATTACAAAGTGATTTACAGCAAAGAAGTGGGAGCAGAATACAGGCCGTCGAAAGGCATGAAATGGCTTGCTATTGCGGGGCTGATTTTCCTCAGCGCATTTACAGTCATTTATTTTGTCACTCTTTTCAACCCTGAACTGGTAAGTCGTTGGTTTGAATAAAAGAAACATTAATATTGTATTGTACCAGCCCGGATAAATCATAAAAAATTTTACGCAGCAGTTCCAAAAAATAAACTAAAATGCGATACGATCATCAGCCCGGAAATGTAAGTACAGGATATTATCGTAAGGTGACATTTAATGCACGGAAAAATAATGACCCGTTAAAAATCATGTCGGAAGAACAATGGCGATTCTGGAAAGAAAACGGATATGTGATTATTCCGGATGCTGTACCCAGGAAAAATATTAACAGACTCATAAATATAATATGGGAATTTGAAGAGAAAGACCCTAAAGATCCAGCAACATGGTACCGCCCTCCCCTGAGAAAAATAATGATGAAAGAGCTGGAAGGCAGTGGGATGGTGGAGTTGTATAATCATCAGTTTCTGTGGGACAACCGGCAACAACAGAAGATATATGAACTCTTTACTGATATCTGGGGTACGGAAAAATTGTGGGTATCCATTGACCGTGTAAATCTTAACTTTCCTGTGAGAGGCGATGAATTTAAAGGATTTATCCATTGGGACATCGACACATCTGATCCAAACAGGGGTAATAATGTGCAAGGCGTCTTATCGTTAACTGACACATCAGAAGAAACCGGCGGCTTTCAGTGTATTCCCGAACTATTCCGGAATTTTGATGAATGGGTTAAATCCCAGCCTTCAGACCGTGATCCTTTCAATCCGGATATATCCAGGTTGAAAATTGAAAAAATAAATACGAAAGCCGGCGACATGCTGATCTGGAACAGCATGCTTGCCCATGGCATTGGACCAAACCGTTCAGACCGACCACGTATTGCACAATATATTGCCATGACACCAGCACAGGAAAATAATACGGAATTACGGGAATGGCGTGTACGTTCCTGGAGAGAAAGATTAGCACCTGATGGCTATGCTTTTCCCGGCGACCCCAGAAACTGGGAACAACAACAATCGGAAGCTGCAAAGCTAACTGAACTGGGCAAGAAATTGCTTGGACTTAAGGACTGGTAGAAATCACAGGTTCAAATCCAGAATTACTTTTCCTTTGCGCCCGGAAGAATCCGCATGTTTTACTGCCTTTACGACATCCTCCAGTGGATATCTGGCTTCAATGGAGACTTTGAGATCACCGGAAGCAAGCATTCCCAATACTTCTGAGGTAACCTTTATTCTGGCTTCTTTAGACAACGACGAGAGCCACACGGATAACCAGAACCCTTTTACGGTCAGATTCCTGAACAACATAAGCCCGCTATTAAGTGGAATATTTTCAAGGCTTAACGATCCGAAAACAAGCATGGTGCCGTTTTTTGCCAGACACTCAAGCGCCCTGGCACCTGGTTCACCTCCTACCGCATCGAAAATATAATCAAAGCCGTTTCTGTCAGTTAATTTCATAACACCTCTGTAAAGGCTTTCCTTATCCGTATTAATTACGACGGTCGCACCCAACTCAAGGAGTGCTTCTGTATGGCTGTCACGCCTTACGGTACACACCACATTAATTCCTTTTTTTTTACCTAATTGGATAACAAACTGACCAAATGCTGAACCACCGGCAGTGATTAATAGCCACTGCCCTTTCTTTAGTCCGGATTCTTCGAGCATGGCGTAAGCTGTAAACGGGTTGATAAATGCCTGACAGGCTACTTCGTCCGGCATACCTTCCGGAGTGGGGATTACTGTTTTTGCTGAAACTAGCACGTATTCCTGCCATACTCCCACTGCAGAAAAGATAACACGGATTCCCTCCTTCAGGGAAACACCCTCACCACATTTATCAATAACGCCCGATGCTTCAAATCCGGCACCGGATGGCAATTCCGGTCGAATACCGTAAAGTCCGCGGATGAACATTAAATCTGAAGGATTGATATTGCAGGCAGATACTTGAATTCTTATTTCACCCTGACCGGGTTCGGGAACAGGTATTTCTTTTACCTTTAAAACTTCAGAGGGTAACCCTGTTTGTTCAAATTGAGCGCTTTTCATATTCTTTTTCCTTAACTGGTTCCGTCCGTACGGCTTGTACCATTAATTTTCTTAAATTGTGTGCAGCTCATCTATTACTGCACGATGAAAATAGATAAAAAATTCAGGCTTGACAATAAAATTGCAATCATAACCGGCGCCAGCAAAGGGATCGGTAAGGCTATAGCCCGGGCTTTAGGTGAACAGGGCGCCCGGGTTGTGGTTTCCAGCAGAAAGCAGGAAGCCGTAGATGAAGTCGCAGATGAATTCGCATGAAGGCATGCAAATCATGGGAATAGCTGCGCATATGGCCGATCAGGTGCAAATAAGGAACCTTGTCGATCTAACGTTGAAAGCGTATGGAGGAATAGATATTGTTGTGAACAATGCAGCTATAAATCCTGTATATGGACCTATTGCCGAGGCAGATAGTAAGGTGTTTGATAAAATCATGCAGGTAAATGTGACGGGGCCATTGGAACTCAGCAAACTTGCTTACCCGGCAATGAAAGAAAGCGGTGGCGGCTCTGTGATCAATATCAGCAGTATCGAAGGAATTACGCCGGGTTTGGGGCTCGGATTGTACAGTATCAGTAAATCCGCTTTGATTTCCTTAACCAAAGTACTGGCCAGGGAATGGGGATAAGAGGGAATACGTGTAAATGTGATCTGTCCGGGGCTGGTGAAAACAAAATTCAGCGAAGCCCTTACAAGTAATGAACGGGTTATGAAATATGTGCTCGCTAAACAGGCTTTACCGGAATTAGCTGAACCTGAAGATATTGCCGGTCTTGCTTTATACCTGGCTTCGCAGGCTTCCTCGTTTGTTACAGGGGGTGTATATTCGGCAGACGGGGGTTATACCATTTAATGACATGATCGAAATATTTGCAACCGAAAAACTGATGGCGTTGAAAAACCAGTGAGGGTTTCTAATCATATCCGGACCCACAGTTTTTAAGGTAGGAATTTATGAAGCACCCAAGAATTTAATCTTCAGAAACCTTTTGTTGATTAAAGCTTAGTAATCAACGTAAAAATATTCCCTGGTGAATGGGCTGCCCTCTTCTCTGGTTGCAGGGTCGCTTGCCCAGGGTTGTCTCAAAAGAACAAAAATACGTCATTCTGAAGCTCCCATAAATGTATTCAACTTATAGGAAATGAACTGTTTGGAAAATCGTATAAAATAGTAAACATGAGATGACAAATGGGCCTGTTGGTAACAGTTCATCTATAAATATTCAAACATAACCGCACATCGCCACCCCTGCTGTCATCCCGACTTCGCCCGCCGTAGTTCGAAAAGAACGAAGGCGGGTAAATTTATTATCTCTTCAATTCGTCAATTTAATGCGGGCTACGTCGGACAAGCCCGTTATTATGATATTTAGGCAGCTAATTCCCAAATGCTAACTCCCAAAAACCTTTCGGGTGAGGGATCTTTACCAGTAGAAAAGGAAAAGCAGTTGACCTTAATTTCTTTAAAGATTTCTCTCCCGCTAGAAGCGGGATCGAAATTACAAAAGAGCGTGTAGGTACGCTGATGGAGTGGACTTGTCATTAGTAAAATCACACAATGAATTGGTATTCATTGCTTTATAGAAATTGTTCATTGGCAGGCACCGAAGAATCTCCAACAATCAGTACACACTTACAATGAGATTCTTCCTGCCCACCGTGGCTAGTGGCTCCTATGGCAGGCGGGCCAGTCCGAACGGTTCATCCACGAGGGAACTTCGTTCAGAATGGCGGTACTTCTTTTGAGACAACCCCTGACTGCCGTTAACATTTCTTCACCAGTTAGCCATGCCATGGCTACTATAATTGGAGGTCTGAAATTACATTTTATAAGAAAGATGCAAGTCTCGCAGCCTGCAGGACTGTGCCGGAATACTTGTACCAGAGCGGGTTTGGATTTTATTGTTTTTACATACCTATCTGTTTAATAAGAAAAACCCACTGTCCGGATTACTTCCATCACCTTTATCTATTAAATAGTAATATGTTCCGGATTCCAGCATTCTTTCTCGGCCCGTATTAGTTTTTCCTTCAAACCTTGCGGAAGAATCATTATTCGTATAACCGGATATTTCAAATACTTTATTCCCAAACCGGTCATAAATGACAACCAGGTTATCCGGATAGGCTTCAATGTTTATGATTTTCAGAAAATCGTGAATGCCGTTTCCATCGGGAGAAACCACGTTGTAAACGGTTATTGGTGGTGAAGCTATATCCAAAACTTCGCCCGTAACGAAAAACGAATAATTCCCGGCATCCGAATCAACTGAAACAGTTGTTGTAAATACGCCGAGGCTTTGTGCACTTAAACGTATAATAAATTGTTCAAATGTACCCGGTGCAACGCTTGACGGCGCATCGATGACCGTAAACACATTGTTGTCCGTTGTTATTGAAAATATATTCAACACGTTTGACCCTGTATTTTCTATTATAAACACCTCGTCCAATTCAACAAACTGAGGAGTCTGGCCTAAATCAACCGGATCAGGCTGGCCATTTATAACTATCGGACTGGTGTTGTTATTTCCATTTCGTACCAACATTGCAAGCATATCAATCCGGCCAGTGATGTTAAAATCAAACACACTTTCGTCTGAATCGTTGCTGGTGATGGTGACGGTAGCATCAAAAGTACCCGCAGCTACCCCACTTAACCTGATTGTAAATGTGGCTGTAGCCCCGGCAATTACCGTTGCTGGAGTTGCGCCCACAATACTGAAATCCGTACCACTTACAGAAATGCCGGAAATAATCAGATCGGCTGTTCCTCCATTTTCAATGGCAAACGTCTGGTCTATGTCCACACCCTCCAGCGCACTGCCAAAATCGATGGAGGTTGCCTGCCCATCCGTAATCAACATACCCAAATTGTCTGCGCCGTGATAAACAGTTATCTCTGGCGCAGTGATTGTTCCGGTAACCGGAAAATCGAACGTACCCTCATCGGCATCATCGTTCAGTATTGTAACTACATCGTTGAACGTGCCTGTGGCGGCCCCGCTCAGCCGAAGGGTAAATGTGGCCGACCCACCTGCTGTTATCAATGTCGGTGCGCCGGCTAATATGCTGAAATCCGGGCCTGCCACTGTGATGGAAGTGATGTTCAGGTCGGCTGTGCCTGTGTTTTCGATCGTAAACACTTTGTCGATGTCGGTTCCCTGAATTGCGCTGCCAACATCCACAACAGTGGCCTGGCTGTCGGTAATGGGTGTAATTCCATCCAGAACGCCAATTTCGGGCACCGGTACAGCTGTGATCGTTCCGGTAACAGGGAAATCAAAAGCCCCCTCGTCCGCATCATCGTTCAGGATTGTAATGACATCGTTGAAAGTACCTGTGGCCGCCCCGCTCAGCCGCAGCGTAAAAGTGGCCGATCCGCCGGCGGTTATCAATGTCGGTGCACCGGCTAAAATACTGAAATCCGGGCCTGCCACCATGATGGAAGTGATGTTCAGATCGGCGGTACCTGTGTTTTCGATCGTTAACACTTTGTCAATGTCGGTCCCCTGGATTGCACTGCCTGCATCCACTGCCGTAGCCTGCCCGTCGGTGATGGGCGTAACTCCATCCAGGACGCCTATTTCCGGTGCGATAATTATGCCGGTAACAGGAAAATCAAATACGGCCTCATCGCTGTCATCGTTGTTTATGGTAACCGTGGCATTAAATGTGCCTGCGCTTACCCCGCTAAGCCGGACGGTAAAAGTTTCGGTAGCTCCAACCGCCACGATAGTGGGTGTAATGCCCTGAATCGTAAAATCCGTGCCACTTACAGTAATGCCGGATATGGTCAGATCGGCTGCGCCTACATTCTCAATGGCGAACGTCTGATCAATGTCAATCCCAACAAGAACACTACCCAAATCAACAGAGGCTACCTGACCATCTGTAACAGGCGTGCCGGTATTGTCACTGCCATGGTAAAGGTTGATTTCAGGTTCCGGGGTAGCAGTAATTGTTCCGGTAACCGGAAAATCAAACGTACCTTCATCCAGGTCGTCGCTGGTGATGGTCACCGTACCGGAAAATGTACCCGCAGCTACAGCGCTCATCCGGATCACAAACGTCGCCGTAGCTCCAACGGCTATGGTCGCAGGCGGGGGTGTTATCACCGAAAATTCCGGATCACCCGAAATCACCGTACCCGATATATTGAGCGTTGAGGTACCCGTATTTTCAATGGCAAACGTTACATCCACATCGGTTCCCGTAATGGAGCTTCCAAAGTCCACGGAGGTTACCTGACCATCGGTAATGGGGTTACCGGTATTATCAATACCCTGAAAGACTTCAATTTCAGGAGTCGCCATCGCATTTGACAATACAAAATCAGCATTACCGTTTAGTGTACCATCGTATAAATTGGACGGGGTGCTATAAGCTGTCGGATGTCCTGTCGGTTCATCAAAATGCCATAATCCGATTAGGTTTGCTCCAAAAAGACCCACCCCGGTTTCATCACCTCTCAATGAAGCAAACATATTCGTTTGCAAAGTAGTCTGGTCCACTTCCTGGTCCCACAGACGCACCTCGTCAATCAAACCATTAAAAAAGTTACTGCCACCGGCGGCGGCTCCCATCGTAAATTCCTGCGTTGAGTTTTGCGGTACGGGCATCGAAGTATTCTGGTGGACCAGTGTTCCGTTCAGATAGAGATTGGCGGTTGTACTCTGAAAAGTCATCGCTACGTGCACCCATTGTCCTTGGGGCAGCACTCCAGCGGGATCCGTACCGGTCACACCTCCCCCTCCGTCATTGGTCAAAAATTCTATTTGATCGTTCACATCGATTGACAATCTAAAAGCATTGTTTACTCCAGCAATGAATTGATTTGAATTATTCGGATTATCAGGCCGGATCCAGGCTTCCAGGGTAAGGCCGGTATTTCTGTCAAAAATGGCATTGTCCGGTACTGTAATAACGCTGTTTGTTCCATCAAAACTGGCCGCATTGCCAGCAAATAAGGTAGGAACTTCATTATTAAGTGCCTCCACACCCAACTGATCAACCACATCCGTGGCGCTGATCTTGAAATTGTAAAGGTCATTATTGTTCAAGCCCGTCAATAGCATTGAATTCGTGGCCTGGCTGTTATCCTGAACTGTTGTGTAAACAGCATCGGCATCCCGCTTATATGAGATGTTATACTGCTGAAAATCGGTAATATAACTTGGTATCCAGAAAAGTTCAGCCTCACCATTAACTGGAATCACATCAAAGGATTCAGGCGCAAACGGATGCAATGCTTTCGATATTACCTGCTGTGGATTGTTGGTCCGGGTACCGTGATTATCATTACCTGAAGCATCATATACCAACGTTGAGGAATTGGATTCATCAAAGTGCCAGAGACCCAGCAAATCAGGATCACCGGATGGAATTCCTGAATCACGCAATGCCAGCATTTCTGCAGAAGTCAATGCCCTTGACCAAATAGAGGCTTCATCAATTTCACCCGTAAATTCAAACGCAGGCTGTCCTCCAAATGCGTCTCCCACATTTTTACCAAACACAGCAAAACTCAATGTCCCACTTGCACTCTGTAAAGTTCCTACTTGAACTGTATTATTCACAACCATGGTTAAAGTTCCGGTACCGGCACCTCCACCAGTTAAACTTATGGCCAAAAAGTTCCATTGACCATTAAGATAAGGTGCATCAAACGATACCCAACCACCATTAAGGGCTAGAACTCTTACTCTATTAGTTGCCTCTATATAGAATCGATTGGCAGGTGATCCTTCCGAATAGATATAGCCCCTCCCATTGAACCAACACGTAAAAGTCCATTCTGTTCTATTTTGGATTGAAGGCGAAACACTAACAAATTCAGGAACTGCATCAAATGAAGCAGCATTACCGGCCTCAACCACGGGCACAGCTGTGATTGTATTGCTATACTCTGAAATAAATGCTCCTTTAATAGTACGAATCCGGTAAAAATAAAGTGTTCCGGAAACTACGGTATTGTCCGAAAAGGTTGCTGTGGCTCCGGCATTAGGGCTTCCAAGGGTAAATGTTTGCAACCCGGTTGAAAATCCGGCATCGGTCGCCCTTTGAATTTCATAATCTGTTTCTGTTACAGAATTGTCATCCCAGGTGAGGATAACCTCGGGAGCATTCAGACCATGCGTTCCATCAGAGAGCAAATTGGTGGCAATTTCCGGCTCCAAGGAGTTCACCCAGTTAGAAATTAGCACATTTACCAAACCCATATCAAAATTTGTTAACGTACCATCATTCCCATTTAAACTCCTGTCCGGCAATGTGGTGATTCCGGTATTGACTACTCCTGCAGTACCCTGATCAAAACGATAATAGGCAACTAAGTTGGCTTCATTGCCCACAAGCGTGTTAAACATATTGCTTTGGATTTCAGGTTGGGACTTCGCAGAATTCCATAAGCGGATTTCATCCATTTGGCCTGTAAATCTTTCGTCTGTTTGATCTCCCTGACCTGATATGAGCACGTCCTCCAGAGTTGTAAACACCTCCGAATTTGCAAACGTACCATCTGAAATTCCATCTAGGTAAAAAGTGCCTGTCCCTGATTCCAACACGACTGCAATATGATGCCATTGGTTTAATGTAACTTCTGTATTTGCATAATGACGAACTGCAGGTGCATCAGTTTCGAAATTCAGCTTAGGTACATTTCCAGTACTTGCGTTTTGTGTTATTCTGAAAAGCCAGGAACCATCGGCATTGTTATGTTTTGTGATAATTGCATTAAATCCCATGTTTCCTGTTAGTGCTGTTGGATATATCCAAGCTTCAATCGTAAAATCTCCGGAACCAAAACGTAATGAAGGATCATCAGGAATTTGAACATAATCATTAACCCCATCAAAGTCCAGCGCATTACCCGGTGATACTCGAAAAGAATTGCTGGTGGCATGCGCACTAAAACCAGCACCAACCTGAGACCGCACTCTAAAGTAGTAGTCCGTCCCGGGAGTAAGTCCTACGAAAATAGTAGGGGCTCCGGTTAATCCTACGGACAGATCTTGAATTAACGGAGTACTAAAACCGATATTATCAGCAACATCGATCAAAATATCGTCGCTGCTTGCTGGAATCGAAAAATTTGCAACAAAATCAGTGTTGGTTACCTGTGTGGCATTGTATGCAACTGGGGGCTCCCTGAAATTGATTGCAAATTCTGAGGTATTATTTGAAACATCAGTGGCCGTTGCATTGATTAAGTCTGTGGCAACAATAGAGCCATTATTTACGCTCCATACCCCCAACGCAACGGTAGTCATTCCCAAATATTCTTTACCTTGAATCGGCTCACATCCGCCGTTATCTCTATATGCATGTATGACATCCCCGTTATCTCCTGTTCCAGATACAGAGCCAGCCAGGACATCGGTTATTACGGGCGCTGATTTATTTAGATTGGCTACTCCATTGAGGTCTATTCCCTTACCCCCATTGCAGAAAATTAAATTTCCTATAAACTGGTTATTATCGTGATTGGCATTTTCGAATAAAATTCCCTGATTGGTGTTATGAGCTATAATGTTTGGTTCTCCTGCACCTGTCCCTCCAATAACGTTGTTATCGGAATTATTTACCGAAAAACCATAAATACCTCTGCCATTTGGAATGGGATCCGTTCCGTTCAATCCAACGCCTATTTTATTTCCATGAATGGTTGTAGAACCACTGTTTAAATACCTGATACCACTGTTCACATTTCCGGATATCACGTTATTAACCACCACATGACCGACACTTGAACCAAATTGTATGCCCAGGTCATTGGGAATTGCTGCTGTCCCCAATGCGTTGGTACCAATAAAATTGCCTTCATAGTAATGGTTGTTTCCTACATTTTGGCGAATCCCGGTACCCGTGTTACCTGAAATCACATTTCCCTCTCCAGGTAAACTTCCGCCAATAACGACATTTGTAGCAGTAGTCATTCCAATGCCGGTAATATTAGGCACAGCAGACATTCCTGTCTCATCGGTTCCGATAAAATTCCCTTTTATCACATGATTTGATGCGGTAGCCGTTGATATGCCCGTGCCGCAGGCATTAATCACATTCCCTTTGCCCATATCACCGACGAAGATCCCTCCCCCACCGGGATTATTCGCAAATATACCTGCAGTACTAAAATCGGTGATATACAAGCCATAAAATTCCGTGGGCGTGGAACTCACGGTAAATCCATTGGACAACACGCCTTGCCCATCCAGTTTAATTTTGAAGTTGCCACCTCCGGGTTGGGTAGTTGCATCAACTATAACAGGATCTGTAATTTCAGGTAGATCCGTAAGTTGTGAAATTGTCCATCGCTCATTGCCGGCATTGTTTATATAACCGGGTCCACCGACTGGTATATTGAAGGTAATGGTTTGAATACCAGCAGTTACATTTGCATTTTCCATTACCCATCTCAGGGAGCCGGCACCTGTATCATTGGTGTTGATGACCACAAATGGTGTGAAAGGAACAGCTAGTTGAGCTGAAAACTCGGAAGTGAATCCGGAGGAGAACTGGGTGGCTGTTACATTAAGCAGACCCGGAGGGAAATCCGAGAGCGAAGCTGTGTAAGACCAATCACCGAAGACATCTGCTACTACCGTAGCCAGGTATGATTGTCCTTCATCGGCGGCATCAAAAAAGATCTCCACAGTTGCGCTTGCATCTGAAGTACCATCAATATCTCCGGTTAAACTTATATTATCGACTGAAGGGGGATTGGGCGGGCCGGAACCAATCCTGATCCCGTCTTTTGTGTTGTTATAAATGCTATTCTGGGAGATTATAGTAAGTGCAGCTCCACCATTTACTTCAATTCCATTATCGGCATTATTGGCAATGACAGAATTTTGCACCAGGTTATTGCCCGTGTCGTTATCAAAGAAAATACCATTACCCCCATTCCCCATTGGACTTACGCCATCAATTTCAGTTCCGATAATATTGTAATCAATAGTAATATTGGTCACTGATACTCCACTAATACTGATACCATCAGTACCATTTCCCGAAATGTAATTTGCGCCTGCTGCCGTTCCATCCCCGATAAGCGTTCCTGTAGCGGTTCCGGTAATTCGGATTCCCTCGTTAGAATTCGGTAGTGCAAAGTTACCCACGGAATTGAGTCCAATATAATTACCTTCTATTATATTGTCTGCTCCGGAAGAAACGCCAATGCCATAACCATTTGCAGAAATAACATTCCCGCGACCCGCCAGCGCATCCCCGATCTCATTGTTGCTTCCGGTGACCACAATACCCGCAATGGTATTGCCTACAAGAAGGCCATTGCCCCCGGATTGAATGCCTATAAAGTTTCCATAAACAAAATTGGCATCACCGGCAATGGTTATGCCTCTCCCGTTATTGCCGGAAATCACATTTCCCTGACCTGAAGACCCAATGGTGTTGTTGGCGGAGGTTCCTGAAATAAAAATCCCATCGTTGGTATTTCCCAGAGCAAAAATGCCATTGGCGGTTAAACCGATATAGTTTCCAATAAGGGTATTGTCATTGGAATTATTGATTTCCACCCCTTCCTGGTTATTTCCCGATATGATATTTCTACCACCTGCCGTGCCATCTCCAATCTGATTGAGCGTGGAGCCGGCCTCCAGTCTGATCCCTTCATTATCATTTCGTATGGCTACGTCTCCATTGAAGTTTGTGCCGATGTAATTATTCAGTATGGTGGTGCTTGAAGCATTATTCAGTAATATACCCTCACTACCATTCCCCGAAATAAAATTCCTTCGATCGCCGGCGCCACCAATGATGGTACCGGTAGCGCCGGATACGGTGATCCCTGCATCGGAATTTCCAAGATCGACAGCCCCAGTAATGTCCAGGCCAATGATATTTCCAATTACCTGGTTATTGTTGGACCCGATGATGCTAATGCCAAAAGAATTGCCCGAAATAATATTCCGCCCCGTCACGGTGCCGTTACCGATCATGTTGCCAGTTGCACCATTTATTACGCTGATACTCCGGAAGTTTCCGGTACCGGTTGTGTTGTCGCCTGCCAGGCTTGTCCCAAAGTAATTCGTAATGATGGTGTTGCCAATAGCCCCGGCTCCATCAATTAAAATCGGGGCATTGGTACCTGATCCGGAAAATTGAATAAAATTTAATCCTTGAATAGTGTTATCGCCACTCAGGATGTGAAACCCGGCTATACCGGCAGCGCCAGCCTGGATTCTGATGTCCGGCTTCCCGTCATTTCCAAAGTCGCCATTGATGGATGTAGTATTTTCAAAATCCAATAATAGTTCACTGTCAATCTGAATGATTGTACCGGCAGGCAGGCTAAAGGAAATTGAAGTGGCCACTCCATCAGCATTCGCCTCTTGCACGGCAGCCCGCAGCGTACAAACGCCACCGGCGGTTTTGCAGCTGCCATCTCCGATGTTGTCATCTATGGCATCTCCGGCATTATCAACAACATATTGCCCAAATACCTGAGATGTTACTGTAATGGCAAAAATAAAAGTGGTCGCTTTAAAAAATCTGAAACAAGTCATTCAGAAAGATCGAATAAATAAATTTCACGTCCAATTTAGCAGGACATTTCACAAAATCAAAATAGGATTGGAAACTATCAAAACCTCGGATTAACCACATTAGCAAATTTAGATCCGAACCTGTAGCTGAGACCCACTCCCACATCAAACCTGAAGTCTGTTTCACGTTGTCGTCGCCGCAATAGTATCTCCTCGGGAGTTAAGCCCTCAGCAGGAAGAAAAAACTGGTCTTTGATGCGGGAATAACGCGTAAAAATATCAATATCGAAACCTCTGAAAATACGATATTCCAATCGGAGAAAAGAGTTGATCCGATGTGCGGAAGGATCGTTAAAGTACTGGATCCCTTCAACCGAAGCGAATATCTCACCCCAGGGTTGCTGTATCGATGCACGAACCCGCAGCTTATGTCGTCCGGTAGTTTCTTCTGCTTGTCCCTGTACGGTAATCAGCTCATAATCGAAATATGCTAACTCCACTGTATAGCGAAAGATAATGACCCGACGGGTGGATTCACTGTACGGATAAATATTATATTCCAGGGCAGGACCAATAAAAATGGCCAGGTCCCGGTTCCAGAACGTGGATTTATTTGCCTCTGCAAAGGCTCCAAACGACCATTTAGGAGTCAGACTCCACACAGATTCAATTCCAGCGGCATAATACTCCTGTACATTGGTAATTTTTTCGCCTGTATCCGTATCTTCAAATTCTTCACTGCTGTATTCACCACCTATGCCAAAGCTAATTTTGTAATCCTCGGCCACCCTGTCAGCAATGACGCTTCCTTCCAGGTCGTAAGCACTTTGAAAAGATTCGCCCTCCATTGATCCACGCATTCGCACACGATATACCCAAAGGTTCCACGGATCAAATTCATCAGGCAATATGGATTTAGAATCCGGAGCATTGTAGGTGATTTGCAAATTGGAAGTAATGGATGGATCGGGATCAACAAATTGTAAAAGTCCTAAAGCAATCATATTCGATAACTTATTCCGGACTTCCGTATCGGTATCATTCGGGTCTGAAGTGTAAAGAAAGGTTTTTTCTTCTCCTTCCAATGATTTCAGGCCAATATAATCAAGCGTATATTGAATTCCCCCTCCTCCCGTACGCTGCTGTGTGATCAGAAGATGGATGTCACCGTCTTTGCGGTCCCTGACCCAGTTGACCCAGGGGATTTCACGTCGAAAATGATCAAAATCACAATTACGGGCATTACAGTCAAGAAATACAAAGGTTTTCTGCAATGTTGAATCACTTATTGCATCCTGGCCTATCCCCTTGTTTGCAATCGTAATAGTCAGCAGTACGATCACTATGACTGTATTTTTCATGTCTAATGATAAAGAAGTGAAAACTGTGTTCTAACTTAAAAGATACTCAATATTAAACCGATTCCACAGTTCAATATTTCATTTCTTGATTACCCTGCACGAATTAATTTTTAATCGGTCAGAATTGAGTTTAGAAGGAAGGAAGGAAGCTATGTATAGTCAGTGCTAAAATGGTTAAATGCTTAAATGCTTAAATGCTTAAATACATTTTTGTAGAGAAGGATGTCCATGAAAAAAATCAGTACCATTGAAAGCGCCTGCATAGCTTCTTTGCCATACCAAAAATGCAGAAAAACCTGTTCAGTTAGATATCAGCATCATTTCCTTTCGTGCGGTACCTCCTTTTTCAGATTCTACCACGATTGTCACCAGCGGATCATTCCCGGTAATCCTGATCACGTATTCTACCTCACGGAATGTGTCTGTCCCATTGCTGCGAGCCCCTTTCAAATGACCCAAAGCCATGCGTTTTTTACCCGCTATTAACTCCACATCTTTCATTTCAAGGCGTATCCGCACCGGGGTTGCAATTTCTGCATCCAATGCTCTTTGAGTGATGTTTGTTGGCAGATAACCCTCGTTTTCAATCACCACAGTGATCTTCGCCAGCTTACTTTGATCGATAAATACTACCTGCGTTTCTTTTATAACCACCCTGGGACTGATCTCTGCCAGCCAAAGCATCCAGGGTACATATTTTTCGATTTCTCCTTTCAAAAACGGAGGCGGGGGATTCTGGCGTGTGAACTTTGTTTTCCAGCCACCGATTTCTACAGCGCCTAATTGCGGATGATCATACGATTTCCATTTAACAAAACCGGAGCCTTTCAGCTTTTCATCGTTCCACCGCAAGCGCTCTTCTTCAGAAACACTACCATTCTTGTCATAATCCTCGCCAAAACCACCCCAGAATTCAGGTACAAAGGCCACCACACCAAAATCCCAGTATGACCAACTGATCAGGGTACCATGCCGGTGCTGGCGGGGGTTGCTATAGCTTGGGCGTACCGGCTGTTCTGTGGTGGTGTGGTACATTTCTGACAGCTCGACAATTAGCCTCTGATCCGCGAGATTGAAATTATCCCAGGCGGTGGTAGAAGGCAGCCGGAACAGAAATCCGCCGGAAGTATGGCCATGGAAAACACCCGTGATATTCCTGTGCGAATTAATGAACTCGATCGTGGCCCGTGTTTCCGGTTCAGAAAGCGGAAAAGGACCTGCACCCCGTTGTTCAAACTCCAGTCCCCAGTTGCGTGGAAAATTCCGGTTCATATCGATTCCACCAATCCCGTCTTCGTTGTAGCTCCCGTCGCCATCATCATCAGTCCCTTCTGAATACAGGTCATAGAAATCGCCGGTAGTGTCCGTTTCTTTCCGCCGGCGCATAATCCGCTTATCGTCTGCGCTGATCATCCATATTCCATTAGGGTTTTTTACCCGCATGCGGGTTATCACCCCATCACCATTCAGGTCATTGGCGGGATCTTCATCCAGCAGGCCATCCCCGTCTTCATCATACGGCCTGGGAGTACTGCGCAGGGTAGCCGGGGTGTTGAGCGCCAGATCGGCACCATCCGGGTTGAACTTGGGTCGTATATATAGCGTATGGGTATCTACGAGTCTTGTAATTCGTGGATCTTTTCCATAATTGCTCAAAACATGCCATGCAAAATGAAGCGCCACTTCCGCCCCCGTTAGTTCGCCTGCATGGATATTGCCGTCATAATAATACGCAGGTTTTTCTAACGCTTTTCCCGTTTTTTTGTTGGTAATTTCAAGCACGAGTAAAGGTGTGCCATTCAGCGTTTCACCAATGGAATAGACGCTCGCAAGTTCCGGATATACGTGTGCCCATTCGTGCAGCAATTTATAGGATTCTTCGGTGTCATGGTACCTGCTCCATTCCGGATTCAACGGATCTTCATGCTGCGCATATGCATAATCGTTAATTATAATCGGTATTGCAATCAGAGCGGTTACTTGAAAGAACGCATTAAGCCTCATTATTTATCGGTATTAATCAAAGCGATTCGCTTGATTTGGCAAAATATCTCCATATCAGCTTTCTTAGCAGGTCCACAGGGATTATTAATAATGACAGTCCGAAAACAATAGTCCATTCACCAATTTCCAGCGGTGTTGTACGCAAAACCTCCCCTCCTATGTAGGTAAAAAATATCTGTAAAACAAATATCAACCCAATCACTGCGATAAAACTCTTGTTCTCCTCAATATGATCCAGCAGGTTCAATTTTTCGGTTCGTACATTAAAACCATTTAAAATGATCATAAAAATAAACAGGTTGAAAAATGCTGTGATGTGTACGCTTGCATCCGGAACGCCGTTTCGCACAAACAATACTTTAAATGGTTCGGAAATCAGGAAAAACAGCGAAAAAGCCATAATGAAAATACCTCCTGTGAGAATCGAAGAATTCATATATTTTGTCAGAATATTCTCTTTCCGGTCGATAGGGGGTTCATCCATATATCTGATCAGCGCCGGTTCGCCTCCAAACGCTATGGCGCCCAGCGTATCCATAATAATATTAATCCACAAAAGCTGGATGATCGTCAGCGGAAAATTAATACCTATCAGCGGTCCTATAAATACGGTACTCACTGCTGCTACATTGATTGTAAGCTGAAAAACGATAAACTTCCTGATAGATTTAAAAATGGTTCTTCCGTAACGAATGGCATTGCTTATCGAATGAATATTATCGTCCAGAATAACAATGTCACCGGCTTCTTTCGACACTTCGGAGCCACTTCCCATCGCAAATCCTACGTCGGCCTGTTTCAATGCAGGCGAATCATTTACACCGTCGCCGGTCATTCCCACCACTTTACCCAGGCTTTTCGAAATTCTGACCAGCCGGCTTTTATCCGTAGGCAACGCACGTGCAATGACTCTCAGATCAGGCAGCATTTTTTTCAATTCGTCATCGGTATGCCTATTCAATTCCGATGATACAAGGATGATATCTTTTTTATCATCTAGCAACCCTACTTCATCAGCAATGGCCGCCGCAGTACCTTTTCTGTCTCCTGTAATCATAACCACCTGAATACCTGCACGCTTAACTTCCTCGATGGACCAGGCGGATTCTTTTCGTATTTCATCACTGATGCCTACAATACCTACCAGGGTACCATTCCGGGGAAGGGACTCATCCTCTTTTATCGGTTCTCCGGAAATGGACAGGGCTATCAGGCGAATGCCTGTATCTGCAAGACTATCTATTTCGCTAATCAATTTATCCATGACCTGCAATTCAGAAATGTTACCGTTTTCATCGAAGTAACGGTCGCATTGAGCAAGGATGATCTCCGGAGCGCCCTTAACCAGCGTAATGTGGCTGTCTTTTAAAATGCCATTTATCGAAGTTCCCGCTACAATCTGGGACGCTGAGAATTTTCGCTGGCTGTTAAACAGAATTTTCTGCTTCAGCTCCACTTGTAGTTTTGCAACATTATCGAAATCTTCCTTATTGATAAAAGAAATCAGCGCCCTTTCAGAAACATTTCCGCCTATCACTTCTCCTTCATCCGAAATATAGGATGAAGAATTTTCGAGAATGGAAAGACTCAACAACGCCCTTAATGATTCCGGGATAGAGGCATATTTCGAATAGGCTGTTATATTGCCTGATATAAATAATTTCGGCTCCAGTTTTCCTTTCGTTATGGTGCCTGTTTTGTCAGTAAACAAAATATTCAGGCTCCCGGCAGTTTCAATTCCCAGCAGTTTCCTTACCAGTACTTTTTCCTGCAGCAGCTTCCGCATGTTCAGTGAAAGTACAATGGCGATCATGGTGGGCAGGCCCTCCGGAATGGCCGCCACAACGATAATGATTGACAGTACGATGGCATCCACCATATCGGGAATAAAGATTTCCCAGTCCGTAAAGTAGATAAGAACTTTATCACTGTCAAAATCATTGCTAATCACTGCTTTTTCGAACATATATGTGACAGCGATGATGATCGCGGCCATGTAACCGAATTTGCTTATAAATCCGGTGAGGTCGGCAAGCTTTACCTGAAGGGGAGAAAGACGGTCTTCCGACAGGGAAAGCTCCCTGGAAAGCTTTCCGTAAAAGCTATCATCGCCCACTGTTTCGACCAGCATTACAGCCTCCCCGTCTTCTACCACAGCGCCCCTGAACAAATAGTACGAACTGGCAAGATCCGGTGTATCTGATACATGGTCATCAGGGATTTTTATTTTTTGTACACCTTCCGATTCACCCGTTAAAGAAGCCTGGTTTACTTTTATTTCGCCGCCAATTAATTTACCATCTGCCGGAATTTTATCGCCGGATTGCAGCAACACGAAGTCTCCCTTAACAATATCTCCAACGAGCACTTTACTCAGATGTCCTTCCCTGAAAACATTGTTCTCAATCCTGGCAGCTTCCTCCTGCAGTTTTTGAAACGAGTTTTCATTTTTAAATTCCGAAAATGTGGAAATCAATGTAGCGAGCGCCACCGCTATGGCAATAGCAAACGCTTCGTACCATGCGGTGAGATTAAACAGGGAAAGTATAAATATCGCAACCAATGCGACATTTAGCATAATAATGATAGGATTCTTGAAATTTTTGAGGAGCTTGTCCCAGAAACTTTCTATCTCATGAGGTGACAAATTGTTCGGGCCGAAATTCTTTCTGGATTCCTCTACCTCAGATTTCGAAAGCCCCTCGTAATTATGTTTCATATTAAAAAATTACTGCCCTGAAATTGATAAACATTTGTCACAATTACAACATACACGCATAAGCCCAATCACTCAGAGCACTACTAATTTTTGTATCATTTTCGTGCCCTTAAATTAGTCGTATTATCTATAATTACAAAATACAACCCAGGTCTTAAAAAAAACTATGATAATATTTGGTTTTTGGTATTTAGTACAAATAAAGGCTGTTTTTAAATTTAATTTAAAATTATTAATCATTCAAAATGCCTTGTATTTTTTTAAATCTTTATCATGAATACGCGTGATAATCATACACAGGTAACCCTGAAAAAAAAATCAATAAAGACTCTGTTATATCCTGACATTGCAACATATTATCATTTCAACCGGATGGAATAGGTTTTTTAAAAAAACCTATTCCTGAATATTTTTTCAACGTCGATATCTGGCATTGTTTTTGACCTCACTATTTACTGGTTGAATGAGTTCATCTGTTGCTATTGACGCCACATGATCCACCATTCTGGCACAAGTTTTCCAGCCTTTCCCCACGATAGCTATCGGGGCTGTCGGGATGGCGCGATAGCGGGACTTGTGCCTGATTTACCGCACCCTCCTCACATATCTACCAGAATATTATCAGGAACAAACATGTGTTTATCAACTATTTGTATCTTAAAAGTCTCATGAGTACTAAATACAAATTCAGTGATCTCGATTCCAAGGGAATCCTGTACATAGGCAGGCACGCACATGAATGTCACAAGTACATTCAACAGGACCCATGATAAATAAGAGTTATTTAGCTTCAACAAAATGACTATTTTAAATAAGCCTGTTGTCAAATATTAAACTGCCTTACCTTCCGGGAAATTCCCGTTTTTAGGTGTTAACCCAGGCATTGAAAATGTAAGAAAAAATTACATTGAAATAAAGCTTCTACACATTCATTTTCAATCGCCTGCACTTCGTGCAAAAAGTTCTAATGAACTTTTTGGGTTAAATAATAGTAACTATGTTCAAGGAATCGTTGGGAACAAATATATGAAAGTTTCTTCATATGTATGTGTACGGGATTGCGACAGGTACATCTCTGCCAATTTTAATAGCCCAGTTTGATCCTATCTTGAGTAAGAAAATGTTGCGAGAGCTTGATAAAAATGATATTAAAGCAGCGAAGAGGACCCGAATAATTTAAATGAATATGGGGCCTTAAACTATTATAATCAAGATTACTGTCCAATTGGATGGCATGTTTTTACCGATTTGGATTGGCAATCCTTAGAAGTTTTCAGGAGCTGTAGGATGGAGGGGACAACTGAAGTTGATGTTGAGGGAGGAATTAACTTTGGTTTTCCAAAGATACCTTAAGCCTATTATGACATAATATCTGAACATTTGAAGATTATTGTTGCTTATGCTTGGGGTTATTTTGCACGTACGAGGATTAAAACATAAATTGATGAGACAGTAACCAAACGCCCCATAAAATCAGGAATATTCCGGTAATTTTAGCAAGCCAGTGTCCGGAAGGGATTGTTTTTTCAAGAAACACGAAAATAGCTAACCCGCATATCCAGAATAAATTCATTACTCCTCCCACGTAAAGTAGTGCCATTAAAAACCAACAACATCCAAGACAATAAATTCCATGATACAGTCCCATTTGAAACGCTCCCCTCATTCCATTTCTCCAATGCAAGGTAAGAAATTGCATTGGATGACGGCAATGCCGTAAGCATGAATGCTTAATGGGTGTAAGTTGATAAATACCCGCCACAAGTAATAAACTGCTACCCAAAATAACATTGTTACTCGACATCATTGAAGAGAGTAATCCTAATGATTCTAACCCCCATTGCGTATAAGTGGCGATCAAACTGAATACCCCCCATGAAAATATATAACCCAACGTGAATATAATTGTTGGTACAAGATATTTTTTTCTATTATAGTTCTTTCTGATTACCTGAGCATAAAGAAGTATTGTGGGGGAGGCACTCGGAAGCATCATTGCAATCATCATAATCCACCACATAAAGAACATTAGAATTGCATATTGAGTATTCCAGACTGCAGAAGCCATCAAATCAATATCTATCAATGAAGTGTTTTCATTCATGGATTGCATTTGTTCGGAATTTGGGATGGTCATTCTGAGAATATCCATTCCCATTCCAGCCCCTGATAGTATATAAATCCAAGAAATGAGTATAATACTAACAAGGCCACCAATTAAAATGGCCTTATCTTTTTGGAGGACTGATTCAAGCACAGAGTTTTGAGCCACTGAGTCCTAAAATATTAATGTGGATTAAATGTCTATCTTATAATTCCGTTTGTCGATAAATGGAGATTTGCAAACTGGCCGTAGCTTTTTTCCAATTCCATCTGTATTTGACCTTTCACACTACTGGTACCACTTCCCATCTCGGCTACGCTATATTCAAATCCAGCCGGTAATTCGATTCTGGCACGATGTTCGTCACCGGTAATTGGGTTTCGAATGGGCTCTCCAATTGAATCAACAATTCCATCCACGACCATTCTGGCTTTTCTTTTCTCAACATCAACATCAAATTCGATATCAGTGAATATTGGCTCCAGTATGCTGCTCATAGTCGATGCATATACATTCCAAACTGTTTTGCCTGGTTCAGTATCTTCACCGCTTAGGATTTTGACTAATGCATTTCGTTGTTCTTCAGTGGCACGCTCTTCAACAATGATTTGCATTTCCCCATTCCCTTCATGCACCGCTCCAGGCCATTTATAAACAGATACAGATTTCAAGCCATCTAGATTTACATCTCCATAATGCCCCTCTTCTACTTCTATCCCTACCACCGCCATACAATCGCCATGTGTAGGTAATGCGTTAAACTGACATGGGCAACCGTAATCACAATTACAGTTCCCAAATTCTTTTGCTTTAATTTCCCAGTATGTGTAAGACAATGGTTGGATTTTAAATAAGCTGACAATATATAAGCTGGCAATTTAGGTATAGTAGGAATACATTGCAAGTAGTTAAGTTCTAACGACCTTCATTACTTTAGGCAAGGAGAATGAAGAGTAGATGGTAAAATCTTAACTCCTACATCACTCCACAAAAACTTTTTTAAAAAAAAATTGACAATTAAATATCTTATTGAGTAACTTTATTTCTTCGCATAGTAAACAAGACAGTCGTGCAAAACTCTCAGGTTTCATCAAGCCGTTCAGTGGACAAGCTGAAATTGGAAAACAAAGTCAAAGCCATGTACACCGACGTGGCTGAAAACCCGGCAGGAGATTTTCATTTTGCAATGGGGTGGAAATTGGCCCGTAGGCTGGGTTATAGCGGGAATGAATTGGATCAAATCCCGATTGAATCTGTGGAGTCCTTTGCAGGTGTGGGTTATCACTTTGGACTGGCTGACATCAAGTCAGGAGAAAAAGTTCTGGATTTAGGAAGTGGGTCAGGAATGGATGTATTCATTGCTGCCCTCAAAACTGGAACTTCCGGCTGGGTTGTTGGACTTGACATGACGGATGCTCAGTTGGACAAAGCCTTCCGATTGGCAGAAATGAATGGCTACAAGAATGTATCATTCAAAAAGGGCTATATTGAAGATTTTGATTTTGAACCGGAAAGCGTAAACGTGGTAATAAGTAATGGTGTGATCAACTTATCGGCGAAAAAGGAGAAAGTTTTTGATCGGATTGCTTCCATTCTTGAAACGGGGGGCAGAATGGCTATTTCCGACATTGTTACCGAAATTCAAATGCCCGATAGTATTACTTGTAATTCAACACTTTGGGCGGCATGTATAGGTGGGGCAATGCAACAAGATGACTATTATCATGCCATTGAGAAAACCGGGATGAAAGTCATACGTGTGGTCGAAAATAAACAGTATGGATTTATTTCAAAATCTGCCACTGGAGCGAGCAAGGACTATGGTGTAAAGAGTATTTCATTATTGGCAGAAAAATGAATATTGTGTTAAGACGTACCTCTCCATTTTTATTTTTAATTTGTATTCTGATTATACCCCTGGGTTGTAATAAGCCTGGTGCATCCCATAGCAATTCCACTGAGGAGCGTGAGAACACTGTAGAATCCATGTCCAAGGAGGCGCAGTACGGCCTGGGCCAGGTCGCACTGGATTTTGAACTGCCGGATCTCAATGGAGAAATGGTAAGCCTGAGCTCACTGAAAGGTGATCCGGTAGTCATTCACTTCGCTACAACCTGGTGCCCATTTTGTAATGCCGAAGTGACGTATTTAGAGTAGTTGTTTCAGGACTACCAATCACAGGGGGTCAAGGTATTGATTGTTGATGTGAAAGAACCCGAAGAGTTGGTACGGGAGAAACTCCAGAATAAATTCAATTTTTCATTCCCGCTATTGATTGATCTTGATGGGGAAGTAGCTAACCGGTACTGCCCCCCAGAAGCACAACCGGCTCTCGCCAGGGATGAAGTGATGATTGCATCCAATCTCTTAATCGATTCCGAGGGCAACATCCAATTCTTCTCACTGTTGGACAGCGAGGGGTTTGACGCTAAATTAACAGAACTCAAGGCCCGCTTGGATGAGATGCTTGCCTCCAACTAGCCTCCTTTTGTTTTTGGCAATTTGGCCTGCCAAACCAAAGAATCCGTTATTACAAATCCAGATTGTTAGGTTGCAATATCCTCCCGTTGCTACTGTCGGACCCCGGTAAAACCAGTGAGATAATCCTGCTCTTCAAAATTGAGCATGGCTATCATATTCAGGCTGATACTGTCAATGATGACAATTTAATTTCAGCTGTATTGACGGTCGAACCAATTGCAGGAATTGCTTTGAGTAAGCCCACTTATCCGGATTATAGGGAATTTCTGCTGAAAGGTACCTATGAGAAGCTTTTGGTTTTTGACGGGGAATTGAAAATAGTAGTGCGAATTTCCGCAGCCGAATCCGTCAAGGAAGGATCCTATGCACTGCCGGGATCTTTATATTACCAGGCCTGCGATTCCGTACGCTGTTTGTTCCCGCGAAAATTACGCTTTAATGTGACCGTAAATACAACTAATTAGCCTTTGATTTTATTTACAATGGATTGAACCCTGTCCTCTAAATAGGGCCAAAATACCTTCACGCATGCATAGGCCAACAATCGAATCTCCACCTTTGGACCTTTAAGAATAATTTTGATTTTTTCTTCTGCTTATAATTTCCTTCTGGTCTTTCGTTTAATATCCCTGATTCGGGAATGTGCGGTTTGTGATCTTGTGTGTTCATGGTGGTACAGTAAATAAATTAGAAAAATCTACTCTAACTTTTTGTCCAAACTGTCCACTTTATGCTGGCAGCAAACATAAGACTGACATCTGATTTCACCAGAAATATTCATTTAACTGATAAAAGCCCTGTTTTCGTCTTTACAACACCCTGGAATTATTTGATAAAATTTTGCACAAGGTCCTTGCTTGGCCGGCCGGCCTTTCAGGTGATCTTGTCGTGGGACTAAAAACCCCAATACTGCCACCAGGCAGTAATCGAACGCCCTGCTGTGTGCCACAGGAATCATTCGAAGGTAAACCCTCCCGCAAGTCCTTAGTGCCACCAACATCTGGCAGAATTACGAAAATTCAGCGGAAAACCTTGGGGCGTTCTTGACTTTTCCCATAGGGATCCTCCATAGGAGTCCTTCGGACCTTCGGGGTTGGTTCGCCTGCCTGCTCGTAGCCGATTCGGCAAAGGCAGGTTTTGTGTCCCCGCCTGCCATCCTAAGCCCATCTGCGGGGGCGGGCAGGAAGACAAAATGAACAAAAGAAAATTAAATGGTGAATGACAGAATGGTTATCCAATGTTGAACCTGGGGAACAATTATTTTAAGACTTGATTACCAGGTGCTTACCTCCCGAGTTAAATATTTTTTTACTACGGAATATCTTGAAAACAGGCCTGAATTTAAGGCTTGCAACACCCAATTTTACAAAATATCGCCCTATTTCAAACCCGGAGGCCTATTTTAAAAAATGTGACGAAAACAGGAAATATTCATTAAACTGATAAAAGTCATTTTATGTATAGAGTAAATATTATTTTTTGCACGTTAAATCTGTTATCTTAACTAGGATGATTTGTATCATTCGAATTGATACATATTTTCAACTCATTATGTAGAAATATCAAATTTCAATACGTCATAAAAGACAGGAATGGATAAAAAAATTGTAATTATAACGGGTGCATCAAAAGGGATTGGGAAAGCTATTTCAAAGCAAATGGTTGATGAAGGTTATTTTACTCTTTTGGTGGATGTGGATAAGGAAAATGGCAAGGTTCTGGAGGCAGCTTTCGGAGCCGAAAATGCAAAGTTCTTTCCTGCGAATATTAGTGATGAAAGCGAAGTAAAAGCATTGTTCCGATTTGTCATTGACAACTTTGGGAGAATTGACGTTTTGATAAACAACGCTGGAATTATCAGAGACAATATTATCTGGAAAATGCCTATTGAAGAATTCGATGAAGTTATCCGTGTGAATCTCAGGGGTACCTGGCTGATGTGCCGGGAAGCGGCAAAGATCATGCGAAAGCAGAAGAACGGACGAATTATAAATATTGCTTCAAGGGCATGGTTAGGTAATGCCGGCCAGTCTAATTACGCTGCCTCGAAAGCCGGCATCGTAGGACTTACGAGAGTACTGGCTCTTGAGCTGGGCAGGTACAACATATTTGTAAATACGGTAGCACCGGGACTGATTGATACGCCCCTTACCCAGGCATTGCCCGAAAATGTGAAACAAAAGCTCATTGACGCACAACCGACAAAGACTATTGGGCAGCCCGAGGATGTTGCGAATGCCGTCGCTTTCTTAAGCTCAGATAAAACGCGATTTATAACCGGCCAAATTCTGTATGTAGATGGGGGAAAAAGCATAGGCGCAGCATAGATGATTTTACGATGATGAAAAATTTTTTAAAATGAACGCATCTGTCTTTTCAGTAAACATAGACGCATGTTTTGATGAGACTCTTTTGAAATTAAGGGAGTCATTGCGTAAAGAATGCTTCGAGATTATTTCTGAAGGAGAAGTTTCAGATAGAATTGATGGTAAATCTATAAACCAAAATGTTCGTGTTCTTTGTAAATGCAATTCAAAAACTTCGGCTGAATTACTGAAAAATGAAAAGGCTGTCTATGTTCCTTCAATTAACTTTTTGGTCCATGAGTCAGACCAAAACAATACCGAAGTCACCGTAATTGATCCGCTAATCGCAATGACACCCATTCAAGCGGAAAGAATGGGCCAGGTAACAGCAAAGCTCCGTGAAATGTTGAAAAATGTTATCCGGAATCTCTGAGTAATGATTGGAAGATATTAGCTGGCATTCAAAAGAGAAATATGAAAAAGCTGAGTATCATCGTAAACAACGTCCAGCACAATGTTCTGGTAGAAGAACACGATACATTAGCTAAAGTTATTCGCGAAAAGATACAACTTACCGGCACTAAAATCGGATGTGAACAGGGAAGCTGTGGAGCATGTACAGTTCTTATTGATGGAACACCCATTCAAAGCTGTATTGCACCGGCCCTGAAATACAATGGGAGCGATATTATCACCATTGAAGGGGTAGCTCAAAATGGACGTCTTCATCCATTGCAAACCAAATTTGTAGAGAAGGGAGCTATACAATGCGGTTATTGTACACCTGGAATGATATTAACAACCCTCTCCTTTCTGGATGAAAATCCGAATCCGACAACATATGAAATAAAAGAGGCTTTATCAGGTAATCTTTGCCGGTGTACGGGATATAAAAAAATTATTGAAGCGGTACGTGAATATGTAAAAGACACCAATCAATTCGGATCTGAAAATGAAACCGGGAAAGAGGTATCCAAATACAAAATGGTAGGACATGGGAGACCATATCTGGATGCTGTCAAAAAAGTAAAAGGCGAGGCAGAGTTTGCAGACGACATAAAAGTAAAAAACGCTCTGCATTGTAAATTCCTCAGGAGTATCTATCCACATGCAAGAATTAATGCTATTGATGCTTCCGATGCAGAAAAGATAGCAGGTGTGCGGTTGGTCGTTACAGGGAAAGAGCTACCTATATCATTTGGGGTCCTGCCGATATCCGAAGATGAGACGGCCATGGCCATTGAAAAGACACGCTATGTGGGTGAAATAGTAGCCGCGGTAGCTGCCGATACGGAGGAAATTGCGGCCAGGGCTTGTAGAGCAATAAAAGTTGACTATTCGCCTTTACGGCCATTTCTGGAGATGACAGAATCCCTGGAGGATGTAGAAGAAGATGAACGAATTCATTCTCATGGCAAATTCAATAACAATATTCATAAACAGGCGGAATTACGCTTTGGGGATCAGAAAGATGGATTGTCAAAAGCAGACCATACCTGTAAGGTGGAATTTGATTTCCAGGGATTGAATCATGGCTTTACAGAGCCTCATAGTGCAACCGCCTGGTGGGACGAAGACGGCCTGACAGTGATTAGCGCTACCCAGATCCCTCATTATCTGCATCGATACCTATCAAAAGTTCTCGAGGTTCCCATGAACAGGATCAGGGTGATAAAACCATTCGTAGGAGGCGGATTTGGTGGGAAAGGTGATCCATTCCCTCATGAGATTATTATTTCGCATATCTCCGGGAAACTGGGCAGACCTGTAAAAGTCAGATTCTCAAGGGAGGAGGTTTTCTTAACCAATCATGGGAGGCACCCTACATGGATGAGCATGGAATTGGGTGTCAGCAGCGATGGAAAATTTGAGGTATTGGATGCAGATATAATTATTGACGGGGGAGCTTATGCCAGCTTCGGAGTGGTAACCACTTATTATAATGGGGTCTTGCTGCAAGCTCCGTACAAAATCGACAACCTGGGATTCCGGACGCGTCGGGTTTACACAAACAAACCCCAGTGCGGAGCCATGCGTGGGCATGGGGCAGTAAATTCACGTTTCGCTGTAGAAACAATTATTGACAGGCTGGCAGAACAAATCGGTATGGATCCCTGTGAACTCCGGTTCAGGAATTTTCTAGGCCCTGATACCACCACTATTGGTCAATACAGAATTACTTCAAATGGTGTAAAAGAATGCCTGGAAAAAGTAATGGAACAGTCAAAATGGAGGCAAAATTACCGGAAACTTACAGTGGGAAGAGGTTTTGGAGTTGCAAGTGGATTCTTTATAAGCGGCAGTGCCCTACCAATACACTGGAATGAATATCCTCAATCGGTTGTACATCTTAAAGTTGATCTGGACGGACGCGTTCTTATTACATCAGGAGCCAGTGACATTGGCCAGGGAAGTGATACAATGCTGGCAATCATCGTGGCTGAGGTGCTTGGATTAAGTATGGACTATGTAGCGATAGTCAGCGCCGATACATTGCTGACCCCGATTGATTTGGGCAGCTATTCCAGCAGGGTAACGTTTATGGCTGGCAACGCTGCAAAAATGGCAGCTGAAAAAATGAGGGAAAATATTCTCCTGGCTGTGGCAAAGAATTCAGATGTCAGTGTTTCCGAATTTGTTCTGAAAGATGAAAGAGTTTTCACAAATAATGAAAAAATTGATTTGACATGGGTCGAGGCTGTTGAGATAGCCACACGGAAAGTTGGAGCATTAACAACAACCGGTAGTTATAATTCTCCGAAACTGGGAGGGAAATTTAAAGGGGCAGGAGCGGGACTAAGTCCTTCGTATAGCTTTGGAGCCGTGGTTGCAGAGGTAAAAGTGAATAAAGAAACAGGTTCTGTTATTGTTGAGAATATATGGGGAGCTCATGATCCTGGTAAGGCGCTCAACCCGCTTGCGGTGGAGGGTCAACTGGAAGGGTCCTGGCATATGGGGATCGGACAGGCATTAAGTGAGCAAATGAAATTTCATGATGGCCTGCTTCTTAATGGAAATTTCCTGGATTATAAAATCCCCACCACCCTGGATACTCCTGATATTTTCAGCAATATTGTTGAAACTACTGATCCTGAAGGGCCTTTTGGCGCCAAAGAATGTGGCGAAGGAGCATTACACCCTGTGATTCCGGCAATAGCTAATGCGATTTTTGATGCAGTTGGAGTAAGAGTGACTTCCCTTCCGATTGATCCTGAGAATATACTCAAAGAAATGAGAGAAAAGGAGCTTCATGAAATAGTAAGTTGATATACTGTATGATAGCCGAACAAACATACCTGATTCCAAAAACCCTTGACGAAGCACTGATATATGCCCGGGAGAATGCAGGGGATTTTAAATATATAGCCGGCGGAACCGACATCATGGCAAACCGGTTCCATGAGAATGAAACCAGCCGTTGTCTCATCGATATCTCGAGGATTTTGGAATTAAAGGAAATCAAAAATACTGAAACCTATTTACAGATTGGTCCATTGGTGAAGCTTGATAACCTGAAAACTATATCCATAATCAAGTCTGAATTTCCTGCAATGCTTGAAGCTGCCAATGCCGTTGCCTCACCCTTAATAAGAAAATCGGCCACCATAGGGGGAAACCTGTTGTGTGAGAATCGATGTATATATTACAATCAGTCCTATTGGTGGAGAGAATCGGCTGGTTTTTGCCTGAAATGCGGGGGTGAAATGTGCATAGTCACAGGTGGGACGAAAGCTTGTTTTTCAGATGTTGTTTCGGATATGGCGCCTGTATTAATCAGCTTTGACGCTGAATTGGAATTGATTGATACCAGGGGCCGTAAAAGGATAAAACTTGAAGATCTTTACTCGGGGGATGGAGTGAATCCCAGGAAGATTAGTGATACTGCAATTATTACGGACATTTTATTACCTGTATCAAGAGATTTCAAAGCAATTTTCAAAAAACTGAGACTGAGGAAAAGCCTGGAATTCACTTCCCTGACATCCGCAGTATCGGTGGACAATACAAACAAAGTGAAGATAGCCCTGGGGGGTGTAGACCCAAAAGTGGTTGTTGTGAAAGGAACCATCAGTGATGACAAAGAGGTATTAATTTCAAAGTGCATTAAAGGAGCTCGTACTGTCAACACTGACATGTTTTCCCGGACTTACAGAAGGGAAATGATAAAAGTTTATTTGACAAACAGCTTCAAGGAATTAGGCTTTTGAATGCGCGGATCTCGGATTATATTTTTTGGCTTTTCCACGAACCACGCCTGTGCGTGGCAGGTTTAATAAGGAATGGATTTATAAAAAATGATTGAATGATAGAATGTTAAAATGCGTAGAATCCATTTTTATAGAGAATGATGTCAGAGAAAGAAATAATCAGCAGCGCTGACCAAGTGGTGCAACTACTGGATCACTATTAGGAAAAAAGTGAGGAAGGGTTCGTAAAGCATGTTCATTCTCTCCTTAGTTTTTTCAGGGAGTTTAGCGATAGGTATCATCACTTTAAGGAAGAACAGGTTTTGTTCCCGGAATTGGAAAGCCACGTTGATTTCTCTTTACATTCTTTGATTTCGGAATTGAAAGAGCATCATGAGATCTTCCGTGAATATACTCAAACCATTCAGAGATTTCTCAATGAGAATCAATTCGAAAAGACATATACCGCACTCTGTACGTACATGGATGAACTGCTGGATCACATCGCTGTGGAGGACGATGAACTGTTTGTGATATCTGAATCATTATTGTCAGATGCAGAACTGGAAACCATGTACCACAAATTCAAGGATATAGATATTGATCTGGGGGAAAGCAGAAAGACTCAACTGTTCAAATTATTGAAAGATATTGAAGTGGAAATAAAGCAAGACTGAAATAAAGAAACCCGGCTCTTCTCACTCATCTTTTTAATGTTGAAAAATTCTATAGTAATTGTTGAGAGATTTCATAATTTTAGACTTTTTTTGTCAAAACGTTTAACTTCAAAATATGGAAAGTATTGGAGAGATTATCCGAAGGTTACGGAAAGAGAAATGCGAGCCGTTGAGAAAAGTAGCTGCCTACCTTGATATCGACCAGGCAGTACTGAGCAAGATTGAAAGGGGGCAACGAAAAGCTACTAAAAAACAGGTGGAGAAACTGGCCAAATACTTTGAAGCAAATAAAAAGGAAATGCTTGTAGCTTATTTGAGTGATCGGATTTTGTACGCAATTGAAGATGAGGAATTTGCAGAGGAGGCTTTGAAGGTGGCCGAAGAACAGGTCCGCTATTTGAGGACGCCTAAAATTAGTATGGTAAGATTAAAAAAGGCTGTGGTAAAAGAGTTGGAAAAGTATCCTGCAATTGAGAAAGCATGGTTGTTCGGAAGCTTTGCAAGGGGTGAAGAAAACTACGAAAGCGATATAGACCTGATGGTAGATGTACCAGGGAAAAGTGGCTTTTCAATGTTCGATCTTTTTCAAATCCAGGAAGATCTGCAAAATACGCTTAAAAGGAAGTTTGATATTGTAATGAGTGGCGCCTTGAAACCCTTTGCGTGGGAAACGGCTAAAATTGACCTGAAATTGATCTATGATAAGCCAACGTGATAGAAATAGACAACGGCTTCTGCACATAAGCGAGGCCTGTGAAAAAATTACCCAATATGTGGGGGGAATGGAAAATAGTGTCTTTTTATCAGACACCAAGGTGCAGGATGCCGTGTTGTACCAACTGATCATTATTGGAGAAGCAGTTGTTCATATTGACAATGACCTATTGGCAAAATATACTTATCCCTGGTTCAAAATCCGGGCGCTTAGAAATTATGCAGCACACGAATATTTTAATCTTAAAATGTGGACAATTTGGGAAGTTGCCAATAAACATATTACTGAACTTCGTACAACTGTAAATACAATTTTAGAAAACGAATTCTGACATACCTACGCTATGATTCAAATGAAAATTTTAGCTAAGCGAGCATTAATCATGCGTAAACTATTAAAATATGCTATATGTGGTCTGATGATGTGCATACCTTATTATACCAAAGCGCAAGTTATTTTGTATGGCAAAGTAATAGATAATGAATCCGGGGAGGAAATCCCCTTTGCAAGCATTCAAATTATCAACTCAGCTTATGGAACGGCATGCGATGATCATGGAGATTTCCTATTAAAAATTGATCCTCAATATTTTAAGGATAGCATCAAGGTTTCATGTATAGGCTATACGAATGCTATTCTGGCTATTCAAGATCTTATTGATAGTTCAAAGGAAGTGTTTACTATCCCACTTAATCCATTTACCGAATATTTGGATGACGTTATAATCATCGGCTCGCGAACAAGCCCGGAAGCCCTTTTGGAAGAAGCCTTCAATGCCATCCCTGATAACTTCATTCAGCAACCTTTTAATATGGAAGTTTACTCCAGGATATCAGTTCTGGATTCGGTTAAGGGTGTCCTCTATCAGATCGAGAGCGTATTATTAACATACAGTGAAGGGTATATTTCAGGACCAAGAATCTATTCGAAAATCCTGCAAAGAAGAGAGACAGGAACTATTCCATCACTATACCAAGCTTACACAGTTGATGAACAGTATTTCCCGTATTCGCCTGGGCTTGACATCTTCACGAGTGATCAGGTTGGTTTGAAGGATTTTAAATACACAGTTTTTGATCCCAATAATTTCAAAAGAATGAAGTTCAGATATGCAGGAGTTTCGATTTTTGACCAGGACACGGTGGTAGCAATAGAATATTCAAGAAAAAATAAATAATTTGCGTCCTTCGGAATGAGCCTATTCAGGGCAGGGATAATATATATCCTGATACATTTGGCTTTAGCCATTAAAAAACAGAATCCGGGACGAAAATAAAAAAATGGATACATGCTGTTTTAACAGCAAAGAAGGGGGTCACCCAGGCAGAAAACACAAACGTATAATCATTCCAGGTTATCGCCCCTCAAATTCCACCTTTTTGCCTATAGATGTCAATCCAAGCATAGCATCGGATGTACTGAAAATCATACTCTGTTTTTGGAGTTCGGATTCAGGACCTTTGGCCTCTTCTATAAGCTGTTCGGCTATATCCATAGCTAAAGGCGCCTTGAAACTCATGGTTTTAACCAGTTTAGAGATGATTTCATCATCCAAACCACCATCTGTATATTCGCCTTTAATAATGTTCCTGTAACTGTTTCGTTCGTAGAAATTGCCGATTTTTCGCCATTTTTCCAAGAGTTGTGATCGCTCTGCTGAAGGAATAGGCTGCTGCCCTTCAAGGATTTCAAACATCTCCTCAGTGCTGATTACAGAATCTATCAAACCCACTTCCAGCGCATCCTGCGCGGTCAGCATTTTGCCGGTCAGGATCAAATATTTGGCAATGCCCTTACCAACACGCAGGGTGGCTCTTTGTGTTCCTCCCAGTCCCGGATAAATGCCGATACCAGTCTCCGGAAAAGCTACACTTACTTTTGGGGTTGCTAAAATCTGATCAGCGCAAAGCGCAAGCTCCAAACCTCCGCCAAGAGCCATACCGTTTAAAACGGCTACTACTTTTTTACGGGATTTATCAATCTTTTTGAATACTTCTTGACCATATTTGGTAAATTCCAGGATGTTATCAACCGTATTGGCTTTCATATTTTTAACGAAAAACCGGATATCAGCTCCTGCAACAAAGGCTTTACCCATACCGGTGATGAAAATAGTATCCACATCAGGGTCAGCATCTGCTTCGGTAAACTTACGGTCCAGTTGTTGCATCACTTCTTTGTTCAGGGCATTCAGATCCTCAGGACGCGACATTGTGATCACCGCTATATTCCCGGTTTTCCCGGAAGTGACATATTCCATGTCCCAATCGCAATCATCGACAGAAGGTATTGGCTCTCCATAGGATGCAATAATATTCTCTATGTACTGCTTAACTGCATCTTCACCATAAAATTTCATTAAATCAATAGGTCCTTTCCTCCAGCGTAAGCCTATTCTCGCTCCGCGATTCAAATCGGTGGGAGAACATACTTTTTCTGCAAGAATCTGTGAGCAAACAAAAAACACACAGCCTAACATTCTTTCGGAAACGAGTTTGTATATAGCGTCATCATATTCAGCATTTTCGATACCGCTTACATCCCAGTTTTGATCACTCATTACCTGTTTTTCCAGCAATGGGGAAACTTTGTAGAATGGACCAAAGTTTTCCAGCGTTTTCTGGGCATGCATTGCAACAGGAATACCTGTTACATTCATCAGTTGAAAAGGGCCCATGCCAATACCAAATACTTTTTGGCATATAGCATCGATTTGAGATATCGTAGCTGCACCCTCGGAAAGCAGACGCACGGATTCATTTAACCATGGCACAAAGAACCGGTTTACTGCAAATCCATATTTATCGGCCGTGAAAATCGGGTCTTTCCCTGACAGAACAGAAAACCTGTATATTGACCGGACGACTGTATCTGATGTTGAGGTACCCGGAATTATTTCCACCAACCGGTTTTTGGCAGCGTGATAGAAATAATGTAACCCAATAAATCTTTCGGGATTTTTAACCGATGTGGAAAGATCATTGACAGAGAAAGAAGAGGTGTTTGTGGCTATTATGGCTTCAGAATCCACAAGACCGGAAAGTGTTTCAAATAGTTCGCATTTAGCTTTAAAATTTTCAAAAATCGCTTCAATTATAAGATCGCATGACTTCAGGTCATCCAGATTAGTAGTTCCGTTAATTCTCCCGAGAATGTTTATCACCTGTTGCTCGCTAAACAACCTCCTTTTCACCCCCTCCCCAAGTGTGGCTTTTATATTGGTGATCCCTTTGTCGATATATTGCATTTCTCTGTCGGCGAGTACTACATCAAATCCTTCCTGGGCGAATTTCTGAGCAAGTCCTGATCCCATTGTACCTGCTCCAACTACTCCTACAACTTTTATATTTTTCATTATGGTTAATTCTTTTATTGAATTACTTTTTTCTTATTTCACAAACCCACCTCTAAATCTCCTCCAAGGAGGAGACTTTAAAATATGTATCCCCCTCCTTGCCGTACACCGGCAGGCAGGGAGGGGCAAGGGGTGGGTAATAATTAATATTGCATTGGACTATTCTCTTCACTCTTTAGCAATTCTTCCAAACGGGTTTGCGTTTTTCGATGAACGATTGAATGCCTTCGTTGGCGTCTTTCGTGTCCATCAGGCGCCCCAGGTACTCATTTTCAAGTTCCGGAAGTTTATTCTTCATTATATGATTGAATGTTTTGCGGGCAGCATTAACAGCAAATTTCAGCGAAGAAGCACTTTTTGGAACGATATATTTGCTAATCCATTCCTCGACGGCAATCTCCATCTCGCGTTTATTTTGAAATACTTCATTAATCAGGCCCAGTTTTAAACCCTCCTCAGCACTAATTGACTTACCGGTAATCAGGAGTTCTTCCGCTCTTGCATTTCCAATTTTCAGAGGAAGCATAATTGATGCAGGAGGAGGAAATACTCCGAGAATAATTTCAGGTTGACCCAGTTTTGCGGTTTTATCAGCAAACAATACGTTACATATCAACGCCAGTTCCAGTCCTCCACCAAGGCATTGACCGGAGATTTTGGCCAGCATAGGAATTCCCAAATCAATGATTTTATAGAATATCCTGTGAAAGGTGGTAAGCATATCATGTGCATATTCTTTTGAGTGTTCCCTTACACTGGCTCCAAACGAAAAATGCTGACCCTTACCTTCAAATGTTACCAATTTGATATCAGGATTCTCTTTGATTTCATCAAGTAAAGTCAGGAGATCCGACATCATTACACTATCCAAAATATTTCTCTTTCCATCATTTAGGATCACCTTGCAGACGGATTTTTCGTGGCTGTAACTGATTTCAATCTTTTCCATCGATTTAATTAGAGTCTGTCTTTAAAGTAGGCAAATTCAAAAAAAATGCCGTGCCTGCCCTGACTGCCGTCAGGCAGGAATAATTTTTATAACGACCCACCCCTACACCCCTCCAGGGAGGGGAATAATTGGTTCATTTTTTTTAATACTCCAATCATCATTACTTAAAAGACAGACTAATTTAGCGATTAGCCTGCTCCTCAGCATTCTGATATTGGGGTGAGATCGCTTTATGCATCTCATCATTCCATTCGCATCCTTTGGCTAGTAATTGTCTCAATTTTATGAAATCGATTTCCCGATTATGTTTTGGACCCTCGTTGAACGCCCTGAATCCGGCCTTGGCCTCGGTCATCATGTTCAAGGCAAGCCAGTCCCTGTTACTTTCCTTATTCTTATCCCAATGCTCAAGTTTCTTTTTTCGTATTGAGTTAATGGTTTTACTCAGACAATTAGGAAACGTAAACATCAATTTAGTACAAAGTTTTTCGACTGCTTCATCTAATAGTGAAAGATCTACATCGCCTGATTTGAGCAATTCCTTTCCCTTTGCCAGATACTCTCCTTTCTTCATTTTCCCATAAATGATCTCGCCGGTCTTTTTGCCAACCCATTTGTCCGATCTCACTATTGGATTAGGTACAAACTGACCGTCAATTTTCAGGGCGGGAACTACTTCAGTAACCAGCCCATAGCGCAGGGCCTCATAAGCAGACCATGGATCACATACTGTGCAGGAAAACATAGCGAGTTCAATGCCAACAAATAAATGCAGAAAATCGGTAGAGCCGCCATCGGGAGCGCTCCCGTGTTTTGGACCGGCCTGTCCAAACCTTGCGAGGTCCTGGGCAATGGTGAAATCGCAGGCCATTCCAATCTCCTGGCCACCTCCAATACGCATACCGTTCGCACGGCAAATAACCGGTTTATCACACATCAGGATTGCAGAGACCATGTCATTGAATAGCCTCATGTACTGTTTATACTCCTGGGGATTTCCTGCATAGTATTCGGCATACTCCCTGGTATTCCCACCTGTACAAAATGCTTTATCTCCTACACCTGTAAATACCACAGCACACACACTACGATCGTTTGAGGCTTCCCTGAAAGCAAGTATCACCTCTTTTACCATCTGTGTAGTGTAGGAATTGTATTGCTTTGGATTATTCAGCCAAATCCATGCATTATAAACTCCCTCAACATCCTTCCCCTCTTTGTCTTTGCAAGGTTTTTTTTCGTAGATAATTTGCTGGTAATCAGTGTCTGTTAAATTATGATTTACTAACATGATTATAAGTTTTTAGTCTTCAATTATTACGATTAAAGTCCGGTACCAAAACCGGTCTCTTGTTGAATTTGTTGGCAAGGGTACTTTTAAAAACCTGGTTAATGTTTGACATGGGAATCGTTTCGACAAACTGCCCGATTTCCAACTGATCTTTTATGATCAACTCAATCACATCAGGATAAAGCTCCGGTTTACATCCCCAGGTCCCGATCAGCTTAGCATCAAATGCCATGAGGTTGCTCAGTCTTACTTCTATCTTATCCATGGTAAAGCCGACAATACTTAAAGTAGAAGTGAATGTCAACAGGCCAAAGGCAAGTTCCTGACCGGATTTTGTTCCCGAGAATTCAAATATTTTCCAACCAAATCTTGTGACTCCCAGTTCTTTAGCAATGTCCCTGACTCTTGTTTTAATTTCTTTAAAATTTAATCCATTGGAGTTTAGAGTCGCATCAATACCATTTTCTTTTACTTTCTTTAATTTGTCATCACTAATATCAATTGCCAAAACACAGGCTCCCTTGATTTTGGCAATTAAAGCGCCATAAATGCCTACTCCGCCGACTCCTATTACAACAGCGAAATCACCTGGCGCCAACTCAGATTTTTCAATTACCTGGTATGGAGTTGAAATGGCATCAGCAATGACAGCCAATTGGGCTAAGGAATACTTATTCAATACTTCATCCGGCACCGGGCACAAATATTTATGGGGCACCTTGATGTGAGAGGCAAATCCTCCGTGAAAGTCATTGCCAGGCATCAGCTGATTCTGACAGATATTGCTTCGGCCACTTTTGCAGATGTCACATTCTCCGCACGGCAGAACCGCTGGAATTATTACATTTTTCCCCTTCAAGTGATCAGGTCCTTCCACAACTTTTCCGCTTATTTCATGACCAAGGGTCAAAGGTAGTTCGTGCTTTGTGCGCACTCCGTAGTGCCAGAAACTCAAATCAGTATGACAAACTCCACAGCCGGCAATTTCAACTAAAGCTTCTGCTTTATTTATCCGTGGCATAGCAATTTCAATCAGCTCAAAATTTTCATCTACCGCCGTCATTTGCCATTGATACATCTTTGTTTTTTCCATTTGATAAAATCATAAAAAAATCAAACGTTGGGATTCTCCAGGAGGATCGCCGTACCCTGACCTCCCCCTATGCATGCGGAAGCCACTCCATATTTAACACCCCTGTTATTCATTTCTCTCGATATGGTCAATGCCAGGCGTGTTCCGGTTGCAGCCAATGGATGCCCCAATGCAATAGCTCCCCCATTAACATTTACAATATTACGGTCAAGCTCCAGCTCTTTTTCACAGCCCAGGTATTGGGCCGCAAATGCTTCATTGATTTCAACCAACCCAATATCATCCGGCGTGAGACCGGTTATTTCCAATAAAAGACGAATTGATTTAACCGGACCGAGTCCCATCAAATTGGGATCAAGTGCGCTTGAAGCTGAAGCTACAATTTTTGAAAGCGGAGTCAGGCCTTCCGATTTAACGAATGAATCCTTTGCAATTACCACTGCTGCAGCCCCATCAACTATTCCACTTGAATTTGCTGCGGTTTGAACACCCTTATCAGTAAATGAAGAAGGAAGATGTGCCAGGTTTTCCAGCGATGATGTTCTGATATTCTCATCCGTAACAAAATCCTTTACTTTTTTAGGAAGCCTGACTTTTCGAGGTTTCAACCCATTTGCTTCAAATACCGTTGAGTTCAGGGCGACTATCTCATCCTTAAAAAATCCTCTTCCCGTAGCAGTTATTGCCCGGTCATTTGAAAGTTTTGCGAAAATATCAGCCTCTTCTCTGGTAATACCATACTTAATCGCAACATTTTCAGCAGTACATCCCATGGGTACTGCTGCGGTGTCATTCAGAGCTTCCCAGAGCATATCCTTAAAAGCGATCCTCCCAAAGGGATAACCCATCCTGTTACCAAAACATGCTGTGGGCGCAAGGCTCATATTCTCCGTACCACAACAAATAACAGTTTCAGCTTTCCCCAGGGTGATCTGCTCAGCTCCGCCTATTATGGTTTCAAATCCTGAACCACAGATTCTTTGCAGCATAACTGCGGGAACTCCGGTTGGGATTCCGGAGTAAAGCCCAATGTGCCTGGGCAAAAAATAGGCGTCGACCGAACTCTGGCCAATATTAGCGGTTAGTACCTGGTCTATCGCCTCAGCTTGAACATCCGATCTCTCCAAAGCTGCGCGTGAAGCATAAATTCCAAGATCAGTTGGAGATATATGCCCGATAGTCCCGCAGAATTTGCCAAAGGGCGTACGTGCTCCATTTATTAAAAATATATCGTCATATTGGATACCGATACCCTTCTCTCTATCATGGAGTGCTTTCATACTAATTATATTGTATTTAATACAGTTGCTTCTTTAATTGATTTTTTATTTTTCAGATAGTGACTTTTTGCGATTAGAGCTGCGCCCAGTGAAACAACATTTTGGGGATTGTTGACAATCTCTATGTCTTGTTTGTATTTTTCTTTAAGTAATTTTTTTAGAAAATGGTGGTGAGCCACAACTCCCCCAATCATGAAAATCGGTGAAGTACTGTCAATACGTAGTTTTGAGATTCGGTTGGCAATTGATATGTAAATTCCCCGGGCAATATCTTCAACAGGTTTTCCCGCTATCAGCCAACCGGTAATTTCCGTTTTAGCGAACACCGTGCAGAAGCTGTTTAGTTCGGTATTGAAATTGGATTTTTCTGCCAGATCGCTCATTTCATTGGTTCTCATTTCTGCTCTTTCAGCCACCTCGACCAGAAACGCACCAGTACCTGCCGCGCACTTGTCATTCAAGGAAAAATCTTCTACCATATCATTCTCAGAACACCGAATCACTTTAATATCCTCTCCGCCAATATCAATAATATTCTTTCTTCCAGGGTGGTATTTGGAGGTACCCCTGGCAGCACAGCTAATTTCGGTTTTCACAATGTCAGCATCATGGAAATTCTTGCGGCCATAACCTGTAGCGCAACAGTACTTCAAAGGGAATTCTGAGTTAATTGCTTCAATAACGTGCTTCAGAGCTACCTTATCTCTGTTTATAGTCTGAATAGCAGATTGGTAAACAATGTTTTCATGTTCGTCGATGACAGTGAATTTTGTATATGCCGAACCCAGATCAACTCCCGCAAAACAGTCGCCGGATGCAGGTTTCACCATACTATTTTTTTGTCTGTCAATTGCCAGAATTTCCTGCCTGTTCAAGAGATGATGATTTTCTCCTTTAGCAAGCTGAGCGATAATATTTTTGTGAGTTAAAGCCCTCACCATATTGGTAAAAGCAAGGTTGAGTGGAGTCCGGATGTAATGCTTTCGACCGTAATCGACGATCTTTCCATTCAAATAATCTATTTCCGTTACCCTGTTGTTGATAATGTCTCCGGCCAGGGATGGAAAATGATGTCCTGCCTTTTTCAGGTATCTCAAACATTTTCGTATAAAGTGGTCTTCAAATTTGATCTTTTCAGCTTCCGCCACCTCCAGAGCTTCCTGGATCACCTGCTCCACTATTTCCAGGGTACCGGGGAAATCCATGGCTTCCTTCATAGTGAACCTTCCGATTCCACACAATGCACTGAGCGAAGCATTTAGTATTGTCTTTTCCCAAACTCTTTTATGAAGTTCGAATGAATCAATGGGCCTTGTTTCCAGTTCAACTGAGTTGAGCCAGTCAGCTATTTCAACTGCCCTGTCAGTCTGTGAATCATCTACTGATGCTATGTAATTCGGTGGATTGAAAAATGTAACCTTTACAACGTTCGGGGCTTTTAGATTACCGGCAAAATTAAGCACCATTCGCATCGTCCTGGATTCGCTAAAGGCCTCTGAAAGCATATTCTCGACATCAATTCCGTTCTGAGCGCTTATTACACAAAGGTTATTTATTAACTCCTCGCTCATTAAATTCCTGACGGCAATAGCATTTTCAATAGCAGTTGGCATCTGATGGGCCTTTACACAAAAGACCCAATTATCTACGCCTATGTCGGCAAATTCTTCAAAAGAGGAACATATATGATCCACAAACACTTTTTTTGTAATGGTATCCTCGAGCCTGATTCCTTCTTTTCGGATCTTATTGACCGTTACTTTATTATAGTCATAAATAGCAACTTCACATCCGGCTTCCTGAAAATGGGTTGAGAGGATCAAGCCTACGGGTCCCAGGCCGATGATGCCAACTTTGTTTTTTTTTATTTTCCGGACAGTTTTTCCCATGATATCTTCTGCTTTCTTTTTATTCAAATCATAAATAAGCCTTCTGACCCTCAATCTGTTCAAGGAAAGTCTCTATTTTGGTTATACTCTGACCTTCCGAAAAGAAACGGGTATCACAAAGGTCACCTTCAATTACAAGGGTCGGTAAACCCGTCTCCCCGGTCAATCGCTGGGGTAAACCAAATTTTGCATTGGAATTGTTGAAACATGTTTTTGAATCATGAAATATGACTCCGTCAATTCCATAATCGAGAATCCAACGCTTAAAAAACTCCATCTTGGCTTTTTCACTCCTGTTTATGAAAATTTTTGTGTAGGCTATTGCGGTGGACTCGAAAGGATTATTTTCATCAAAATCATCAAATATCCAGCTATTGCAATACGTTGATGCTACAACTGCCGTATTGTTTTGCAGGAACAGATCGGAAAGCATTCTCAGCCTTCCCCATATTGGCATCCCATCCCAGAAAAGCCGGCATTCTTCTTCCTTGAGGCAGCCAATATTGTTACTCACATGATCTTCCAGTTCTTCCAAAAGGGTCTTATAATAGTCCACTGCTACCTGTGTACCCCTCAAGACAACTATAGGTCCCATGTGGATGGTACCATCAAAAAAGGTGATCGGTGCAGGTGAAGCCTTTGCGGTTTGAAGCACTTTCTGCCATAAGATGGTTGCTTCCTTGCTTAATTTCAGCACCTCCCTGAATCTGTCAATATCAAATTTGTTTCCCGATGCTTGCTCACAAGCAGGAATGATCTGTTTAAACTGTTTTATCACAAGTTCCACCTCGGCTTCACCTACATCGTCAAGGTATCTGGGAGGATGAATTCCGGCTATCGGGCAGTTGAATTGTCTGGAAAAAAAAGTAAACCAATCCTCGACTTCCCTGCATTGATTGGTATTGTAAACAATGAGGTCGGGTTTTGGAATCTTTTCAAGACCGTAATGTGTCTTCAGGGGAGTCTCATCGCTCAGGTAGGCTCCGATATCACTGGTTGTGTAAGAACAAACATGGCCTGAATACCCGCATTTAACTGCTGCCGGAATGTAATCTACTGCCTGACGAGTAGTGCCTAGCAGGGCTCCATGATTTTCCGGGAAATAGACCTCAAATCCAAAAGATCTCAATAGCTCGGCCGGCCCTACACTCGTGCACCAGGCAATTTTGGGTGACTGAGAAAAGCGCTGAAAGTAATTATGCATTACTTTTCGAAGCAACTGGGTTGTACTAATCTTATACAAATTCCTTTTGGCTTAGTGGTTCATAATCCAATTCAATTACAAATACTTCTTCGTCGACAGGCACATTGGCTCCGTATAGATTATTAAGATGGGCTTTATATTTTTCGAGAACATTATTAGGAGCCATCTTCATGGAGGGTGTGAGTGTACAATCATCAACGGAAAGCTCATCATCAATGATAACCGCTCCTTTTATCTTTGTGAATTTCTGCCTGATACCACAGTTGGCATCATGCAGGCAGCCTCTAAGACACCTGCTTAATTCCTTAAGATCCCTGGGGTAGAAGCATCCTTCAGAAGGAGAAACTTCATAATCGGGATTTTTCAACAATTTTTTATTGGGGAAGATCAGGGCGACAGGATAATCCCTGCCAGTACCACTTACGATGGAATAAGCAACGTAGTGACACTTCATCTCAATTTGTTTTTCAAAATCCGTTGGAACTACCTTCTCCCCATTAGAAAGCTTAAATATGCGGTCTTTCCTGGTTATCAGTTTTAATCCATTTTCGGTTAACTCCCCTACATCTCCGGTGCGGTACCAACCGTCATCAGTGAATATATCCTTATTTGCTTCTTCATTGTTATAGTATCCTACCATTACGTTTGGCCCTTTCACCTGGATCTCATTATCCTCTGCTATTCGAATGCTTACCCCCGGGATTGGTTTGCCTACAACCCCGGGTTCCCTTTTCAGATCAGGATCAGTGAGTGTGCAGCAGGGTGATGTTTCGGTAAGTCCCCAACCTTCGATTACGGGAATACCTCTCTTTTCGAACTCATCGGAAAGTTTCTTGGGTAATGGAGCTGCTGCGGTAAAAACAAACTTCAAACCCGAATTGAAGAACATTTCTTCTGCCTTCAGGCTCTGTTTTGTCAATTCCACCAGGGCCTGGTAAACTTTAGGCACGCTAAGAAATACGGTGGGTTGAACTTTTCCCCAATTTTCCATGATGACCTCAGGATCTTTGCCATAACTACTTTCCAGGGATAAGGTCGCACCATTGTACAAAGCCGTAAAAAGTTCGAATATTCCACCAAAGCTGTGGTGCCAGGGCAGGTATGAAAGAAAGCGGTCCTGATCGTCAAGATTCCAGAGTGAACTCAGGGCTGCCTGCTGGGAGAGAATGTTTTTATGGGTTAATTGAACACATTTGGGAGTCCCCATAGTACCGGATGTGTACATGTTGAGGCAGATATCATCCGGTTGTATTTCTAAATCTATGGCTGATTCACTTCTATCATGGTCCCTTAAAAGTTCTGAAAACTGCATCAGGTTTGAGAAACGGTCATCCTCAATCGGATCAAAAACGAAAATCTTTTTTAACTCAAGTTTACCTGATAGATTATTGAGTTGTTGTTGACCTCCAACAGCCAGATAAGAAGCGTCTGAGTGGTTTATGAGCAGTTCGGCAGTATCCTGATTGAAATAGGCAAAAATAGGAACAGCAATACCACCGGAGGCCATTACCGCAAGTTCAAGTTCGAGCATTTCCAGCCTGTTTGACGAAAACAATACGATCTTGTCCCCCTTTTTATATCCATGTCTTTGAAGGTTGAGGGCAATTTTTTCAATGTTTTGAAAAAAATCTTCCCATATTATTCCCACATAATCACCACAATGTTCTCTTTCCTGGTAAACAACTTTCTGTCCAAATAACTGCACATTTTGTTGCAACATGCGGCCAATATTTGGAAGGATATACCCGGGTTTTTTATCTGAATTTAGCGGTTTCATCTTTCAATTTTTTTGAGGGCATGGTTCCGTAAACAAAATCCCAGAACCGGGTTGAGACGCCGTGAGCTATGTATGGATTTATATAATGATGCACGTGATGATGTTTCCAAAGCGCTTTGAAAGGTGGATAGATAGGAGATTTGATCCTATGCTGGGCGTAGTGAAGCGATATGTATGCCAAATATCCCATCATGAATCCAGGGAAAAAAACAAAAACATAACTCCCCATTACCAGCCAGAAAATCAGAAAGAATAATCCCGACAGAATAATACCCGGGATCGGAGGCATGGCAAGCCTGGTAGGATCTCTTGGATATTGGTGATGTATTCCATGCGCGTTATGCTGAAGTTTTAGTAAAAAGTTCCAATTCGTTTCTGTGTGATACAGAAATCGATGAACATTGTACTCGGCAAATGTCCAGAAAACAAACCCGCTGCCAACTAATAAAAGCGCCATTTGAAGTAGTACTTCGATATAAGAAATGCCATACCAAAATAAGAAAGAACTAATAGTTATATGAATTATAATTGGACTGAAAATGCTGGTTCTTGAAAGTTGTTCTAAAAACTTATTCTTAAACAAAGAGCCTTCTAACTCCTTTCGAATGGCCAGATGTTCAGGCATTTTTGTTTCACCTCTTTTAAAAGCCAGATACTCCTTAACATTTTTTTTCATAGTGACTTGATTCTATTGAAGTTTGTATTCTTTTTTTATACTGTTTAATTCATCCGGATTATTCCTGGGTTCTAAATTGCATTACCTCCTTTTCCCTTAACTTGTTATACCGGTATCCACCCCAGATCGCAGCCCCGATAGCGCCGGTATAAATGGCATCAGGATGCGTAACGATTTCGTAATTGTGTTTGTGTTCTGCGGCCAGCTCTTTTACGGCTTCTACCATTCCGGCATTCTTTGCCATTCCTCCAACCAGAATGATGGGTGATTCGGCTTTTAATTTGGTTATTAATCGAACAATCCGGCTGGCAATAGAGAGGTGAATTCCTTTAATAATATTGGCAGTGTCGATACCCCTTGAAACCGAGTTTATAACATCGGTTTCAGCCAGCACGGCACAAATCCCGGAAGGAATTTCCGGATCATTTGCCTGAAGGGAAATTTCTCCAACTTCTTCTATTGCCAGGCCCAAATACCTGGATATGTTTTCAATAAACTGTCCCGATCCGGAGGCACATTGCCCTGTCATTTGATAATCAAGCACTTTCCCTCGATCATTTATCTTGATGGCCCTGGCATATAAGGCGCCCATATCCACGACGGTTTTGGCATTTTCTAACAAGAATTTACCTCCGCGGGCATGAGTGGTCATGCTGTAAAAATGCCCGGTCTTGCGCTGCACCATTTCACCTTCCCCGGTGGATGCCAGGTAGGTAATATCCTTTTCATACGTCAGGTTATTCTTTTCCAACAGGTAATCAATCAATTCAGTGGCCACAACCGCGGGATTCAGCTTTCTTATTTTCTCCACTTTCTTATCAACCAATTCGGAGTTGCCGGAATAGTTAAGGATCACTCCTTTGATATAACTTCCTCCAACATCAATACCCATGGTAAAAATGGCTTCGCTCATGATTTAAGAATTCAGTTTTTACATTTAATTAGAGTGTGTCCATAAAGTCGTTTATTCAAAGAAAAATGCCGTGCCGGCAGGCAGGAATGAATTTATTAATAAACCCACCCCTACACTCCCCTCCTTCGGCGGGGGAATAATTAGTGTTCATTTTTTTTAATATTCCAATCATCATTACTTTAAAGACAGACTCTAATTAATCTAATATTCCACTATACTTCGTTGGTAACCCGGGTTACTTTCTTCTTCTTTTCAGGTAAATCAATATCAATGTTTCGCCTGGCAAACAAGGCTCCTCCGAGGGCGCCCATGAATATGGAATCTGTATGAATGTTCATTTTGATTTCTTCTCCATAGCTATCAGCAACCATTTCTTTCACATATTTCAGAACTGCCTGGTTTCTGGCTACTCCTCCTGTAAATGTGAACTCGTTTCGGACTCCACCTGATCGTGCCAACAGTGACACGGCTCTCATTACGATGGCTTTGTGAAGACCGGCAAGAATGTCACTTTGCTTTTCTCCAATATTCAGGAGTTCCCTTACTTCGGCACCGGCGAAAACCGTACAAGTTGAGCAGATATTTATCTCCCGCTCAGATTCCAGCGCCTTGGGTCCTAATTCATTCAGTGAAATATTGAACTCGGCGGCGATGTAGCCCAGATATCGTCCGCAACCTGCTGCGCAACGGTCATTCATATGAAAACTTGTTACTAACCCGTGACTGTCAACCTGAATGGCTTTTGTATCCTGCCCGCCTATATCCAGAACGGTTCGTGTATTGGGAAATACTGCGTGTGCTCCGAAAGCATGGCACAGGATCTCTGATTTAATGCAGTCTTCCGGAAACGGCAGCAAGGCCCGTCCGTAACCTGTTCCGACCATATTGGCAATCCGGATATCCTCATCGGCAATTGAGTTTATGTGCTGTCTGAGAGTGTCCTCCACATCCTGGTAATTGCCCTTCAACAGGTTCAACTCGACGTCGAAGTCAATACGCTCCCCTGTCGCTGATTTTCCAGCAAGTCCCTTGTACTTATCTTCAAGAATCCTCATGGATTCATGGACCAGCTTTTTAAAGTCAAAGCTGATCAACTCATTCTCGACGGGAGTAATGCTCTTGTCAAAAGTCAACATCAACAGCTCAAAAAGTTCCTTATCGACCCTGGCTACCTGTTCATTATAATGTCCACTAATAATATCCCTGAAAAACTGGTTTGTCTCTCCAAGGTTGTTATCAATGAACTCTCTCCGGATATCCGGAATGATGGTATCCATAATATTCCTGACTACTTCTACAACCCGGTCTCTATGTTGGCTGCGAAGATTACCCGCTGTTTTCACCAGTTCATCGGTCAGGCGATCAGCTCTTTGACGGAATTCGAGATATTGGAAAACAGCCCGGATATCATTAATATATCTTTTGAATTCAACCCGGGCACCTATTTCATCTTCCAGCTTTTTGGTAAGCAGGGTAAACCTTGCATCGTAGAGGGCCTCCATTTTTGCAATTTCTGCAGCCACCTTGTAATTGGCCCGTGTATTAGTAATTCCTCTCCCGATAATTTCATCCTCATCATTAATTATTACCGCTTTGGATGTGGTTGAACCTAAATCAATTCCCAGATAAAATTTTGTCATCTTGTATTCTGTTTTCTTGTTAGTTCAAAACACTCTCATTTATCAATAATCTTTGCTCAAGCATCTGGAAGAAAGATTCCAGCCTGTTCTTTATATTCGAATAGGAGAAATAGCGGGGGTCAACCAGGTCGGATTCGATAAAACCCACCGGTATTTCCAGCCTTTCTTCGAGGTCTCTCATCATCATTAATTGACCGGCTGAAAATGAATTGCAGCTTTTAATGGAATTTGTAAGATATCCATCAGCTGCGTAGTCACGGATACATTTCTCGAGCAAGGCAATACGCTGGGGGAGGTTGAGATTTGTATAACAGGTCATACAATATTCTGAAAGGGATTCCAATGGATTATCAGGATTATGCCTGAATCCCAAATCATAAACACCACCTACTTTCGTATAGGAGGATGCTACGATCACCGCACCCTTATCATAGAAAAGCTTCCAAAATTCCCTGAAACTGGTCCAGTTTGGCGGCCCCTCCACTACAAGCCGGAATTTTTCTTCTTTCATTTCACCTTCGGGAGTGATCGGCCCCTGGCCGTTTTCAATCCTGATTTGTATTTCTTTGTAAAGCGCTTCGTAGTATTTGACTGCTTCCGGGGCGCCTCTGAAACCAATGTTGATAGGCCCTATGTAATATACTCCGGCGAAATAGGCATCAATAGGCGAGGGCCGATGCTTGGTACTGTCGAATATCTTTACGATCAGATCTTCAGCTTTTGCTGAATTCCTTAAAATCTCCTTGAGTTTTTCTTCATCCAGTTTTTTTCCTGAGATTTTTTCCATTTTAGGAATCACCTCTTCCTTTAATTGCTTAACCATGTATTCCGTCATTTCAGCAGTAATCCTGCCATTTTCCTGGTAAGGAGTGTGGATCATCGCAACAGGAACCCCCGGATACAATCTTCCAAGATTTTCAAACCATTTCATGAAAGTAAAGCAGCCTGTATAGCTAAGCAGCAACAGGTCCGGGTTTGGTAATTTTTCTCCGGTCGGGCCAATATTACCATTCAGCATCATGCCAATATCACACTTGACATAGGTGCAAACATCTTCGGAGTGGCCATACTTTTCGGCTTCTTTAATGTAACCGCTTGATTTTTTACGCATCCCGGACTGTAATGCGTTTATCTCAGGATAAACCGGCAGCATATCGAAAGCACGAATCAACTCTGACAGATTCCCGGGAATAAAGGTGTAAACCACTTTCTTGCCCGTGTCCTTCGCCGTAGCAAGGTCTTTGAATAAGCCTGAGACCATCTCTTTCTGGATGATCATGCTTTGTTCCTTGGTAACCTCCTTATTCTGTATTTCGGCCATATCTAATTTTTCTTTTCAGGATCAGACTTCAGCAGGCTCATCCTCCCACAACTTAATTGAATCAGAAAATGCGCCAACCTGTTCTTTGATGACTTTAAATTGTCCTGTATTTTCAGCGTATTGAAAACTTATGTACCTGATATTCCGGGCTTCACATCCTTTTTGCAGGTTGGGACCGTCAAGCAATGCAGGATCACAAAAACTGGGCGCTGCAAATATTACCCCGTCGGCATTCCTTTTCCTGACAAGTGCGGCAAGACGTTCCTCTTTAGGATTATCTACATCATAAACTGAAGAAGAAAACGGGCTTTGACTCAAATAGGCTTCAGAAAGAGCCCTTAATGGATCCCCTGAAGTGGCATCCACATCGCCCTGGATCCATCTTGAACCCAACATAAAATCGTCGTCGATAACATAACACCCGGCCATTTCTATTGATTTGATTAAACCAATGGGAGGCTGCTCACAAAATGATCCGGAAACAACTACTCGCACCCTGTCCTGAGGTTCGCCTGTGTCTTTCTCTATTTCACGGCAAATCACCTCCAGTAAGTCATTATGCGCTTCGACGGGAATGACCAGCCCGGCCCGGATTATATGATAAACATCTACAATGCTTAGTCTCCAGGGATATTCCTGGCGAATATCATAAATGTGTTCCAGCATTTGACGGTTCTTGTTAAATAACGAAATGGAATGATTGAGTCTTTCTGGTGTTACAGTGATACCATTAATCTCACACATCAGATCAATGATATGCTGCATCTCTTTCCGGTAAAAAGAGCCGCCAATATGGGATTGAAAATTCTGGGGAAAGTCCAGGTACTTTACAAAAGTACCTTTGTCCAGAATTCTAAACATTCCGGAAAGATTTCGAATGACATCACATATGGATGGGAAGATAAATCCATCAAAATCATCGAGATTGTTGTCAAGAGCCAATTCAATAATACCCCGGGGCATGCGGCATATATACGACTGGAAGTAAGCGTCTCCCTTAATGACCTGCTTTCTGTCGCCTGTGCCCATGATCCCAACTGCCAAACCATCTGCTGCATGAACTATTTCCCTTGGAAAATAGATGGGCAGATACCCTGCCAGTATTCTACCTTCCTCTTCACTTTTCCACTTTTTGGCCCTGGTAAAATTCAGGTCAAATGCCCACTCTTTGCATTGGTTGATAACCGTATCTAATGCCCCCATGTTATATATGGATAAAAAGACCTAAATATCTAATATTTAAAGTTAATAAATTAAAATTATAATCCCAAACAAACGTTTGTTAGTTTAAAATTAATTGCCTCAAAGAGTCACTTTTTACACCGGACAGGGGTGGGTCAACATCGAGTGAAACAGGTGGGTCAGTATCGATTGAAATGCCTGGGTCAGCTTACACTGAAATGGGTGGGTCAGTAAGTGTGAAATATTAAATGTTTAAATGGAATAATGATTTAGCTATACTTTATTAACAATGCCATTATTTTCTGATTACATTCAATCTTTCATCAACCAGGTCGATGTATTGGTTTCGTATTTCATGATTCATTCCAGGATAATATTTGAATAACGAAACCTCATAGTTATCCATGCGTCTAAGCAATGTACTGTAAGTGCTATTTCGTGCTCTGATTCTCAATCCCAACCTTGATGCAAGGGCGTCAAAACTTTCCCTGGTCAGACCATACTTCTGATCCCTGGTATCATTTGTTAAACCCAGGGCTGACTCCCTGCCACCAGGGATATGAATTATAGTGTTCATCACATCATATACAGGAGAGAACACACGGGTGTCATCATCAATTCTATTCTGAATCAAGGAATAGTTCTTCACGTGGGCATCTCCGTTGCAAAGGATAAAGTTTGCCACAACTCTTCGAAATAATTCCGCTTTCAACACAAGTGAAGCTCCAAGTCTTTGATCCAAAGCCCTGCCCATTTCTTCAACAGTTGGATTATACTTACCTATCCCAGTTGCATCAATAGCCATCACCTGCCCAAAATCCCCCATTAGGTAGCTAGTATCCTCATCTATGTAATCAAACCGTTTGGTCACATATCCCAAATCATCTCCACCTAACGTAACAATACAATTCAAAGCAGTATTCAATCCCATCTTTTCGGTGAGGCGCATTGAAATGTGCTCGTTCTCTACACTGAACAGAGAATTGACAAATCGATCGTCCTTAATTTCTGGTTTGAGGATAAATTGACCGCCACGGTTTCGCATGATGAGTTTACCAGAGTCCTCCTGGAACACCAGGCTGTACTTTTGTTGTACTCCTGAGATAGACAAGTCCTTAACAAGCTCTATTCTCTTTTCAGGAGGAACGGCTTCAATTGTTAATTCTGAAAACGGGGCATCGTCGAAGTCAAGCCCATAGAAGGGGCTTATCTTGCACGCATTACACCTTAGTACTTGACAATAAACACACCTCATTCTTCTTCTACACTTATAGCCCCAATGGTGTGTTTCGCAGTTTTTACCAGCCTGGTAAAGTCATCATTCTCATCGATGCCAAGCGTCTGACATTGTATTGTTTTATTTGCCCCTTCTGCCAACATCCCCTGGAAGAACGGGTGGAGCTTTTTACTCATGTGCTTGCGCTCATTCTTTGGAATTGACAGACTGATTGCAAACGCCCGCGAATCAGTAAAGTAATCTTCATCATAGGTGAATACGTGTTCGCCTTCGATACGCTCAATCCATCCAGCTACACGGCCATTATTTTTGACTACACCTCTCATTTCTTAACAACCGTCAGTTCAAGCCCAATGGCATCAAGGATTGTACTCAAAGAACTGAATGTTGCATTTCTTTTGCCAGCTTCAATGTTCTTGATAACAGACACCGATACTCCAGTTATATCAGCAAGATGCTCAGAAGATAAACCATAAACACTTCGCTGTTCCTGGATCAATTTTCCTATTTCCTCTAAGCTCATCTCTGTTCTTTATAAAGTACTTTGTCTGCAAAAATAAAGAATGAATTGCAATTAACAAAGAATAGTATCTTATAAAGTACTCGTGTATTGAGGTTACCCATTAATCGCTTGAGAGAAAAATTTCCCTGTAACGGGCAAATTTATCAATTATTAATTCCTTAATATCCCTGACTCCGTTTGCTGCCTCAATCCTTTTAACGAAATCTTCATCCATATCCTAAGAGATATCAACGGAGTACTGTCCTGATTTTATCATCTCAACCTCACTAGTGAAGTTGTAAAATAACTTTGGCAGATATAATACCGTCTTTCCGAACTCATTTTATTGACTTCCGTTTTTCCGGTAACAGACCTGTTTTGCAAATTCGTATAAACACAATTACAACTACCTCCACCTAACTAAATGACAAATTTGATTGCTCAAATCAAGCTCAATCAATAAAAAATAGTTTTTACTTCAACTTGAAATCGGGAAATAGCTAAACAAACAGTTAAAAAAGACCTTGTATTTAAATATAGCAATTTACAGGACATAAAAAAACCTCCAAAATGGAGGCTATCTTACTGATTATCATTGCTCCCCAGGTAGGACTTGAACCTACGACCCCCTGATTAACAGTCAGGTGCTCTAACCAACTGAGCTACTGAGGATTGTTACCCTTCAGAAACCCTTGTTCTGAAATGGTTGAAATGGGAGTGCAATATTACCGCAACAACCAATAATTTCCAATATCCGCCTTAATTTATCAACCTATTTATTACCATTTATTCATTTTCTTCAACCTGCTTCCATATATTTAATTTTCGTAAAATTCTTTCAGCTATGAAGCTCATTGTCAGACTTCTCTTATACGCGGTAGCCATACTCATAACCTCGTACCTGCTGCCGGGCGTGCATGTCGATGATTTTACCTCAGCATTTATTCTGGCCGGTGTGCTTGCGCTGCTTAACATCACCATCAAACCCCTGCTTATCATCCTTACAATTCCTTTTACGGTATTTACCCTCGGCCTGTTTCTAATTGTGATAAACGCATTGATCATTTTGCTGGCTGATTCGATCATACCCGGAACCAACATTGACGGGTTTTGGTGGGCCGTTCTGTTTAGTTTTATTGTATCAATTTTAAACGGTATTTTCTCAGGACTCACGAAAGAAGACCGGCAGCATTAAAATAAGGAAGGAGCCATTGGCAGATTCAAACCCTATCCGTAAGGGTAACTTATAGCAAATAATATCAGGAATATAGACACACAACATACCAAACCAGTCAGAAATGCGGTGTATGAAATCGCAAGCAACCTGTATTTGCGATTCAGTATTCTGCCGTAATTATATAAATCCAGGATCAGGCTTCTATAAATATTCTCATTTGAGCTTAGTACTTCATCCATCTCTTTCAAGTATTGCTCTACGGTCATGTGACTAAAGTTTCCGAAAAAAAGCAAACTGTTTCGTTTCAAATCCGGGATTCCTTTTCGGATTCTAGGTCTAGCAGCCAGCAGCGAGAAAACGGCAGATATTGTGCATGACACAAGTAAAATAATCAGTGGCGGTGTAATTTGTGTATATTCAAGAAAAGGCCAGATCCGGATCGTTGCTCCTGTTCCGAGCAAGGCAACAACCAGGGAAATGATAATGGTATTGATACTGATAATGATATTTGCCTTATTGTCTGCAATGGATATGTGATCAGCCTGATTCCGGATTGTAATCCGGAACAATGTATCTTTTCCCCTTCCCCGCACCCATTGTTCGGATTCGGACAGCCGGCTGCCTGGGTCGCCGGGTATGCCCGTTTCTTCCGTAATATTTATGTTTTCATGTTTAGATCGTTGCATTTTTTTATGAGCATTAACGTTATAAAATTAAACTAATCCTGTTTTCTCAATCAAATAACATATCATTTGCCATCAGTTTTATGTAATTTGTCTGCCAATAATAATCTAAATTACATGATTATATAATGAAAGCAATTGTTACGGCCTTTATAATTGTTCTGATTTAGCTAGAATGCGTACCGCGGATACCAACAAAAAAAATCTTTTCGAATAAACAGGATCAGAAAATGAGGCCGGACTTACCGTATATGAATTAATCATCATTTTTTTAATGATATATGATATTTTTTTCATATATTGTATCAAATTAAAAAAACTTGGTGAAATTTAAGCTTTGGGGTTGAGTTGAGTTACTTTATTTAGTATCTTTGCACCCGTTTATTACTTGGTTATACTGATCAGATAATAGCATATTTAGGTAAAATGCCCATATCCGTTGCATAGAGCGGTATAAATTTGTAGTTAAACATTTTATATGAGACAACTAAAGATAACCCAAAACATTACGAACCGTGAAAGTGCCTCTTTGGAAAAGTACTTTCAGGATGTAAACAAGGTAGAAATGATCACGCCTGAAATGGAAGTAGAACTTGCCAAAAGAATTCAGGACGGAGACCATCTTGCATTGGAAAAGTTGGTGAAAGCCAACCTGAGGTTTGTAGTTTCTGTTGCTAAACAGTACCAGAACAGAAGCCTTACACTGAATGACCTCATTAATGAGGGCAATCTTGGACTGATCAAAGCCGCCCAGAAATTTGACCACACAAGAGGATTTAAATTTATTTCTTATGCAGTATGGTGGATACGTCAGTCGATCATGCAAGCGCTGGCAGAACATTCGCGTATGGTACGGTTGCCCTTAAACAGGGTTGGCACGCTAAGTAAGGTTAAAAGAGCTGAATCTGATCTGGAACAAAATCTGGAAAGAATGCCTACGGAAGCCGAACTGGCAGATTTTCTTTCCATGACTGAAGATGAAGTGAAAAATACACTGAACTCTAACTCCAAGCAAATGTCAGTGGACGCGCCATTTCATGAAGGCGAATCCAACTCCCTGCTTGATGTACTTCGGGATCCGAATCTGGAAGATACCGATAAGAAGGTTGCTTATTACGATTCGCTAAGCATTGAAACAGAACGCTCTTTGTCGCAATTGAAGCATAAAGATATGCAGGTGATCAAGATGTTCTATGGAATTGGCTATGATTCGCCTATGTCACTTGAAAAAATCGGCGAAGAACTTGGGCTCACCAGGGAACGCGTCAGACAAATAAAAGAAAAGGCGCTTCGTCAGTTGCGGCATACAGCAAGGCAAAGCCAGTTGGCTGAGTATCTTGGTTAGAATATCATAACAATAATCTTAAAAAAACGCCTTCCCGGAACGGAGGCGTTTTTTTGTGAGCTGTTAATAAGCATTTGCCTTTTTTGAAAAGAACTATGTCCAGCGCCAGGGTGCACCGGTCGCCTGCCAGAATGACTAAGTCGGGCTGGGACAGGTCCGCAGCCGATCGGGCAATTTACCTGCCCGTCACTGCCTTGTTGGCAGGCAGGCGGCAGGCGGGCTTCCGTGCCGTATTCTTCTCAAAGTACGTTGGCAGGCGGGAAATCAATGTTATGGAAATTTGATCTCTACCAGGTGTAGTTTGGGCAGGAAGAATCTGTAATGTACAACTCGGTTAATTATTAACAGATCTTGCGATTGCTGCGTTCCCTATTAATTCTTCCACTAATTATATCTATAAATATCCATATATATCCATATATATCCATAAATATTTAAATAAACACAATTTCCTGTTTATTTTACTGGGTGTGAGGTCACTTTATTGGTTGCAGAACGACCTAGGATCTGGTGCAGAAGTCCACCTGGTCGCGTCATCGGCAAGCCTATGGCGTCCGATGGATAAACCGCTCGCCTGCAGAATGGCAAAGTCGGGCTGGGACGGGCAGTTTGCCTCCGTGCTTTATCCTTCAACCCAGGTGGTTACTTCTTCCAACGTCGGATTTTTTACCTCATTCAGTTTCATCTTTTTCCGCATACCGCATACATCATTAAAAAGTTTACCGGGAATGGCATCTTTTAGCTGGTCGATTGTATGTATTCCCAACTTTTGCAGTACCGGAATCAGTTCTTCCCGAACGCCAGCCTGCACATAGTCATCACGGGTGGCATAGGCCTGTTTTCTCTCAGGCTTCATCTGCGGAAAAAATATAACATCCTGAATCGAGGGCTGATTGGTCATGATCATGGTAAGTCTGTCGATACCCACACCAAGTCCGGCTGTGGGAGGCATTCCGTATTCAATAGAACGAAGAAAATCTTCGTCCAGGGTCATTGCTTCTTCGTCGCCACGTCGCCCGAGCTCAAGTTGTTCTTCGAAACGCTTTCTCTGATCTATCGGATCATTGAGTTCTGAAAAGGCGTTGCATATTTCTTTTCCGTTAATAATGGTCTCAAATCGTTCTGCCAGCCCTTCTTTTGAACGATGTTTTTTAGCCAATGGCGACATTTCAACCGGATAGTCGGTAATATAAGTTGGTTGGATCAGGTACGGCTCACACTTTTCGCCAAAAATCATATCGATCAGTTTTCCTTTTCCCATCGTTTCATCAATGGGTAAATCAAGTTTATTAGCAGTTTCAATTAACGCTTTTTCATCCATTTCACTGATATTAACACCTGTAAAGCGCTCAATGGCTTCAAACATGGTAAACCGCTTCCATGGACGTTTGAAATCAATCAAGTGCTCCCCTACCTGCACGTTGGTGGTGCCATGAAGGTCCATGGCTACTTTTTCAATCATCTCTTCCACAAGGTCCATCATCCAGAAGTAGTCTTTGTAAGCCACATATAGCTCCATCATTGTAAATTCAGGATTATGAAACCTCGACATCCCTTCGTTTCGAAAATCTTTTGAGAACTCATAAACACCTTCAAATCCACCTACAATAAGTCTTTTTAGATATAACTCATTGGCAATCCGCAGATACAATGTCATATCAAGTGCATTATGATGGGTTTTGAACGGTTTGGCTGCGGCACCACCGTACAAAGGCTGCAATACCGGTGTTTCTACCTCCAGGTATCCTTTGGCATCTAAAAATTGACGCATAGAGTTCACGAGTTTGTTTCGTTGTCTGAATGTTTCCCGCACCTGTGGGTTTACAATCAGGTCAACATACCGCTGCCGGTATTTCATTTCCTGATCGCTGAAGGCATCGTGTATTTTTATATTGCCCTCCTCATCCGTACTTTCTTTTACAATTGGCAACGGCCTGAGCGATTTTGTCAAAAGCTTCAATTCCTTTACATAAACAGAAGTTTCACCTGTTTTTGTTTTAAACACATAACCCTGTACACCTATGATATCGCCTATATCCAGCAGCTTTTTAAAAACGGTGTTATAAAGGGTCTTATCATCGCCCGGGCATAGGTCGTCACGCCTCAGATAAATCTGAATCCGTCCCGTTTCATCCTGGATTTCAGCAAATGAGGCCGATCCCATAATCCTGCGGCTCATAATCCTGCCCGCCATTGATACCTCTTTGAATTCATCGGAATTGTCTTCTGAGAAGTTGTTTTTAATTTCCGATGCTTTATGTGTAACTTCATACAATTCCGGCGGATAGCTGTTAATCCCTGACTTTCCCAGCTCTTCAAGGGCATTTCTTCTTACAATTTCCTGTTCACTGAGGTGCATAAATATCAATTCAAAATTTGGAGTGCAAAGAATATATATTGAATATCAGTGAGTTACAATTGAAAGCGACAAAAAGGTGACATAGATATACTCATTAATTTGTGCAAAGATATACGATTTGTCGTATATGAAAATTTACTCCTTGGTGGTATTTTGTGTACAATCAAATGAGCATACACTTGCGATAACCGCAAATCAAATTTCCTCCACTGAACAAAGAATTAACATCATGAAACTGGTGTTGCTTAGAATTTTCCCAATATCAAATTTTTATTCCCATAATGGGAACAGAGAATAAGATAAAATACGCCTCACACCCTTATTCAGTAGATCTTAGTTACTGGTATGGTTTTTCTATGTAATATGGGTATGAAACTTAATGAATGTATCACCTAAAAACATAAAGTCATGAAATTTACAGAGCTTATCGACTTGTTCAAAGAAGGTAAAGCAACTTCGAAAAGCCATATGAAAAACCTTCTGGAAATGGCAATGATAGATAGCCATTTCGACGATTATGAGTATCAGTTACTTAAAAAATTAGCTAAAAAACATAAGGTTTCAGATAAAGAACTTAAAAAAATTCAGGAAAATCCTGCTGAGGTAAAATTCGAGTTACCTGTAGATGCAATTGAAAAATTCGAACAGTTTTACGAACTGATAAACATGATGACTATTGATGGAAAAATATATGAAGAGGAAGTGAATTTATGTTTAATCTTTGCCAAAAAATTCGGATATAAAAACCAACAGAAACTGGTAGATGCTATAACACAAAATATCAAAAACGGGCTACCTTGGGAAGAAACCAGAAAAAGAGTGGGCTTGCTGCTTCAATAATACCAATATTACCCCTAATACCTTTTTATTTAACCTTTTAATGGTATTTGTATGGTAATTTACCACTAACATACTCGCCTTTAGCTTTTTATGGAAAGAGATAGGAACAAGTTTTATCCATCTGTCTCAGACACATTATTTTATAAAGGTGATGAGAAAAATAATTTTCATTTCTCCTGATACTTCTAAACACTCTCTTCAATGACATATGCCCCATTCCATTAATCCAAACCTCTCCGGGCTGATTTATCCGGACAGGGGATTCCTATCCAATTAGCTGTTTCTGCTTTAATCGTTTAACCAATGCATAAACCCAATCCCTGTTTCTCCCAATATATTGGATAATAAATTTGATCTTAACAAAGCATTAAGAGAAGGCAAAATTCAGGACAAGGATTTGCAAAAAATTAATTGACACTGCGCAAGTGATTAATTTCTTAAAGGAGAGATAAACTCACTGTAAGATCTTAATCCGTAGGCCATTTAAAATAATAACATTCGATTTACCGCAAATCAAATTTCCTCCGCTTGCAGTATTCCGTTTGTGTTAGAATGGATATTCTTTAAACTTTGAACTGTACTTTGTTTTAATCGCTACAGATATGAGAACGCATTTAAAATCTATTGCCGGGTTCCTAATCGTATTTATAATCTTTCAAAGTTGTGTTTCGGCAAAAAGTGTGACTGTCGATCAAGCAGTACTAAAGGAACAACCTGTACGGATAAAAACCGTTGAAGGGGAAACATATAATTACAAAAAACTTATTAGAAGGGATAGTATCTTATATGGAGTAAAGAAAGTGAAAGGAGTTGTTGGATTGGTGGAACTGGATCTATCTCAATTAAATATAAGTGAAGTTAAATACGCGTCTCCAGCTGCAACAGCTGTACTTGTTGTTGTTTCGGTTATTGGATTGCTTTCTATAATCGGCTTGGCGGATTGTTTTTCTAGTGGAGGAGGCCTCGGTTGTCCCTCTTTTACCCAATAACTCAGTACAAAAACTTCGCATTTATTTTATGGAGAATCGTATTTTATCAAATAACTCTTTGGCCGCTCCACAACCGTTTACTTTTTCTCCCGATCCCGGGGACTAAATCCCAGCTGTTTTACTTTAGCTGCTTTCGTCTGGCCATCTCCGCTTTGATCAACGAAAGCTCGCGGGTGCTTTGACCGGCAACCGATGTATTTTCTTCCGCACGGCGTATCAGGTACGGTATGACACTCCTCACCGGTCCGTAGGGCACATATTTTGCCACATTGTATCCTGCTTTTGCAAGATTAAAAGAAATGTTATCGCTCATGCCAAGCAGTTGCGAAAAATACACTTTTTTGTCGTTCCTCCCGATACCCTTTTCTTCCATTAATTCGGTAAGATAGTAACTGCTGTATTCATTATGTGTGCAGTTCGCAACCGAAACAATATCGAAATTATCAATACACTCCTTCAGGCCGTCGTTATACAACTTGTCGGTAGCTTCTTTGTCCACACATATAGGATCCTCGTATCCATTTTCAGCAGCCCTTTCCCGTTCTTTTTCCATATATGCGCCTCTCACGAGTTTTGCTCCTAAATAATACCCTTTCTCGCGGGCAACTTTAATGGCCGTTTGCAGATTGCCCGGCATGTCCTTCCGGTACATTTGAAACGTGTTAAACACGATGGCTTCTTTCCGGTTGTATTTTTCCATCATGTCATACACGATATCGTCAATTACATCCTGGTACCACGAGTCCTCTGCATCAACAAAAATGTGTACATTATGTTCAAACGACGCGCCACACAACTTATCAATTCTTGCAACCACCCTGGAATAAGCTTCTTTTTCATCCCCGGTAAGTTCCTGGTTGTTCTGAACTTTCTCCAATACATCCTCCGGAGCAATGCCCGTAACTTTGAATACCGCAAACGGGATATGGTCGTTGTTGCCTGCATAAATGATCGTCCTGTGTATTTCTTCGGTTGTTTCATCAAATCCTTTTTCACTCTGGCCTCCCTCAACCGAATAATCGAGTATGGATTGCACGTTGAATTTTGCAAGCAAATCGATTACCTTCCAACTGTCATTGATAGCTTCGCCTCCGCAAAAATGATCAAATATAGTTGCTTTGATAAGTGGTTTAACCGGAAACATTTTAGCCAGGAAGGTAGTAATACGAGAGAGTGCAGGATTTTTAATAGTTAAAAACAGCCAGTATGCTTTTTTTAATTTCCAGTTGGATTTTGCAGCAAAGGCAACTTCTGTATTGTTAAATGATTCCAGGTCAATCCTATCCATACCTTATTTTTCGGGCAAATATATAAAACCGGAATTTGTTTTAGGTTGTTATCATTTAAAATTTAAAATTTGCCTGAATATTGCAGAAATAATGTTTTATGGATATTTCCGGCATGCATACCTGGGGTGTAAAATACCCCCCGCTTATTATTGCAGGTCCCTGCAGTGCAGAATCAAAAGAACAGCTTTACAGCACTGCAGCAAGCCTTAAAACCATAGGTATAGACATTATCCGGGCGGGTGTATGGAAACCGAGAACCCGGCCGGGAAATTTTGAAGGTGCCGGCGACAGCGCCCTGAATTGGATCAGTGAAATAAGGGATGAATTGGGCTTAAAGTTTGCAACCGAGGTGGCCACTCCGTTGCACGTCGAAAAGGCGCTGAAAGCGAATATCGATGTGTTCTGGGTCGGAGCGCGTACAACCGCAAACCCCTTTGCTGTTCAGGAGCTGGCTGAAGCCATTAAAGGGGTAGATAAACCGGTACTGGTCAAAAACCCACTCAACCCCGATATTTCGCTGTGGCTTGGAGCGCTCGAACGGATAAACCGTGCCGGTGTCACCAAACTTGCTGCAGTACACCGTGGGTTTTCATCTTTTCAGAAATCACGGTTCCGTAATCCGCCCACCTGGCACCTGGCTATCGAACTTAAGAGTGAACTGCCTCAAATGCCGCTGATATGTGATCCAAGCCATATAGCCGGCGAAAGAAGCATGATAATGGAACTTTGCCAAAAAGCCATGGACCTGGATTATGACGGCTTAATGGTGGAAGTACATATCCGTCCTGAAGAAGCATTGAGCGACACTAAACAACAAATAACACCGGACGAACTAAAGCGCCTCATTGACGGACTAAAAATTCGCAAAAGAACAAGCGATAATGTGCGGTTTTTGACCAAACTTGAAGAACTCCGGGAAAAAATTGACCTGGTGGACCAGGAACTGCTCGAAACGCTTTCGGCACGAATGAAACTGGTTGATGAAATTGGATTTTATAAAAAAGAAAACAACGTCACTGTTTTCCAGCTCGAACGGTGGAAGTACCTTCTGAAAACCCGCAGCGACCTGGGAACATCTCTTAAACTTGATAAAATGTTTGTGGAAAAACTGTATAAGCTGATTCATGATGAATCCATACGGTCGCAAACTGAAATCATGAAAAAAAATAATACAGGAAACAAAACATGATCCCCGATTATATTTCGATAAACTACCCCGTACAGCTATCGCTCGAAACTTTCCTGAATAAAAACAGGTATTCAAAAATTGGTGTGCTTGCCGATGAAAATACCATTGAACTATGTTATCCAAAGGTTAAAAACGCTTTGCCTGCCCATACTACATTTACAATCAGCAGCGGTGAAAACCATAAGAATATGGATACAAGCAAAGAAATCTGGAAATGGCTTTCTGCTCAGCACTTTGACAGGAGTTCGCTGCTGATCAACCTGGGCGGAGGTGTTATTTGTGATATGGGGGGATTTTGTGCTGCCACATTTAAAAGAGGAATTGATTTCATCCATATACCGACCACCTTGCTGGCCATGGCAGATGCCAGCGTAGGAGGTAAGCTTGGAATTGACCTTGGCCCTTATAAAAATCAAATAGGTGTTTTCCGGGTGCCCGACAAGGTCATCATTGATCCGGTGTTTCTGGAAACACTTCCGGATAATCAGCGGATTTCCGGATTTGCAGAAGTAATCAAGCATGGTTTGATATACGATGCCGCCTATTTTGAAGTTCATGAAAATATAGCAGATCTCACAAATACGGACTGGAAAACCCTGATTTACAGGTCAATTGAAATTAAGAACGACATCGTAGAAGAAGACCCAGTTGAAAAAGGGCTCAGAAAGATCCTGAATTTCGGCCATACCATAGGACATGCATTGGAAGGAAACTTTCTACAACAAAACAACACAGAAATGCTGCATGGAGAAGCCGTGGCAATCGGGATGATTTGCGAATCCTGGTTATCGGTCAGAAATCTTGCAATGCCTGAAGCAAATCACCACAGAATTGTCGCAATTATTCTGAAATATTTCGGAAACAAAGATTTAAAGCAAATAAATGAATCTACGTTTGTGGAAATGCTGATGCAGGATAAAAAAAATGTAGATAATAAAATACGTTTCACCCTGCTAAAAGATATTGGCAAGGCAGTTTATGATGTAGAGATAGATCGTACTGGCGCCATTGAAGCATTAGACTATTACCGGAATCTCAAAACTTAGTTATATAAAACTTCAGAGTCATGAATATACCTGGCTTTTTTTTCAATATCAAAAATCATTGATTCTTTCAATTCATCAGCTTTCTTCAGTATGCTTTTCCGTAGCTTACGACCCGCTTTTGTAAATGCTACCAGGGCAAAAAAAGCTCCGGTAGCAACACCTAAAAATATGGTGACCGATTTATTCATATTTTTGATTGATAATTAAATGACACAATAAACGTGCCTGAAAAAATATATTTATTTGATTATACGTAAAAGTAAATAAATAGATTCTATTATTTAAATATATTTTTCAACTATTCGAATAAATATTAAATTGAACAGACCTGAAAACATACTATTAAAAAATACTTCGCAGCTCAAAACATCTTTTATTCATGTTCCAGGATCTAAAAGTGAGAGCAACAGGGTTCTGATTTTAATGGCGTTATCTGGAAAAAATACCAGTATTACCAACCTCTCAACCGCCAGAGACACCAGAACCCTCCGCTCACTACTAAATAACAACGATGAAGTGCAAAATGTTCACGATGCAGGTACAACTATGCGTTTTCTTACAGCATATTATGCAATTACCAGGCAGCAAAAGGTGCTAACAGGGACCTTGCGTATGCAGGAAAGGCCCATACGAATACTTATTGACGCACTTAGACAGATTGGTTGTGAAATCACATATTTAAATAACACAGGTTTTCCTCCCATCCGCATATCCGGGTTTAAGCAACAAAAGTCCGCATTTGTCAGCATACCCGGAAACGTGAGCAGCCAGTATATATCGGCGCTTATCATGGTAGCGCCGGCTCTTCCCAACGGCCTTTCAATAGAACTGACAGGCAAAACTGGCAGCAAACCATATATTGAAATGACGCTAAATATTATTTCGCAGTTTGGTGTCACTTATGACTGGAAAAATCAGGTGATCACTATCCCTGGTCAGCCGATCGAGTGTAAAGATATCACCATAGAACCTGACTGGAGCGGAGCTTCCTATTGGTTTGCCTTTGTGGCACTGGCAAACAACGCCGAAATTTTTCTTCCGGGATTAAAAAACCAATCTTTACAAGGAGATAAAGTTATTTGTGAAATAATGGCTGAACTGGGGGTAAAAACAATATTTGACGATGCAGGCATACAATTGTCTAAAATTAAAGCTAAATCTGAAGTCAGCATTGATTTTACCGACTGCCCCGATCTGGCACAAACCATTGCAGTAGTATGTGCTGCAAAAAAAATAAAAGCGAAATTCACCGGAATCCGCAGTTTACGTATAAAAGAAACCGACCGGATTGCTGCACTTCAGAATGAACTTTCAAAAATCAATTGCACATTTGTGCAATCAGGAGATGATGAATATAAACTGGTTCCGGGTGGTGTATTACCAAGGAAAACCGTTTTAAATACTTATGATGATCACAGGATGGCAATGGCATTTGCTCCTCTTTGTACGGTAATGGATGTTGAAATAACCGAACCTACGGTTGTAGAAAAGTCCTATCCTTCATTTTGGAGTGATGTGGCAAATTCGGGTGTGGAACTAATAAATATTTAATTTTATAGCTCATTGATATACAGCCTGATGCAAATATAATGATATTTGTCATTTGAATATAATCCTGTTAATTGATATCTTTGCTATTTAAATGTACCTCCGCACTCCGTACAATTATGTATTGTTGGCCTGGCGGACAATTTGATTTACCAATTCCAGCATTTTTACGAAACCATCTTTAAATGAAAAACGAAAAAAATAAAGCTCAAAACCACACTTTTCACATACCGGTAATGGGAACATCTTTCTCTATTGATACCCCCGTAAAGGTTGCTCACCTGGGTATATCTTCTGTGATCTCATTGGTTGATGATATCCTTATTGAAAAGATGCGGGAGTTTTACAGCAGTAAATACAAGCTGCCTTTCAAGGCTATTACTAACAAAATTGATGATTTCAGAGCAAAAAGAATCACCGAGTATCTCAACCTCATTGATAAAATAGTAAAAGAGAAATTTGCAAGCCTAAAAAACTCCATTATTGATAGTGGAAGTGAATTGGAGAAATATTTCAGTCTGCTTCCTGATGCAACCGAATTGAGACAAAAATTTGACTTGTTTGTTAAAAACAGCAATTTAAAAAATATTCGGGATTGGATTCATGAAAACCTTGCTATTGGCAGTATTGATGTAAATATCATGACTAAACTTGATAAGGAAAATTACAAAAAAAATGAAAAACTTCCTTCCGAATACAATGATGCGCATGCTTCGCTGAGAGGTTTTGCAAATAGCTGCCTTGAGTCTTCGATAATATTATCTGCCGGCTTGAATCCGAGGCTATACGGCTATTTTGAGCAATTTGAGGACTTCTATCCTGACAAAAACGGGTATATTAAAAAGAAGATTGTACTTAAGGTAAGTGATTATCGATCTGGATTAATACAGGGTAAATTTCTGGCTAAAAAAGGACTTTGGGTTTCTGAATACAGGGTTGAATCCGGACTGAACTGCGGAGGACATGCTTTTGCAACCGATGGATTTCTGCTGGGGCCTATTCTGGAAGAATTTAAAAACAGCCGTAATACACTGATTCAAACCGTATATGAAATTCTGGTACAGTCGCTGAATAACAAAAACCGCCCTTGTCCCGCAACACCTCCTCAGATAAAAATCACTACGCAAGGAGGAGTCGGTACAGCACAGGAGCATCAGTTTCTACTTGAGCATTATGAGCTTGATGCGGTTGGCTGGGCCACTCCGTTTCTTTTGGTTTCGGAAGTTACCAATGTTGATACGTATACAAGAAACAAATTGTGCGAAGCGGGCGAAGATGATTTGTACCTCAGTAACATTTCTCCTCTGGGTATTCCTTTTAATACATTGAGAAGTAATTCCAAAGACATTGAAAAACAGGAACTAATAAACAAAAACCGGCCTGGAAGTCCGTGCCCAAAGAAATTTCTGGTTTCTAATAAAGACTATACTGACAAATCTATCTGTACTGCATCACGGCAGTATCAGTACATTAAAATCAAGGAACTGGAAGAAAAACTAATGGACCCTGAAGCGTACAAGGCTGAGTTTGAAAAAATAGTTAACAAGTCCTGTCTTTGTGTAGGATTGGGAACTGCAGCTATGATCGTAAACGATATCAATACAAAAGCCAATGGAACGGGGGTTTCTATTTGTCCGGGACCGAATATGGCATACTTTACAGAAAAGGTTTCCTTAAAGGAAATGGTGGATCATATTTACGGAAGAATAAACATCATTAAGGTAAATGACCGCCCTCATATGTTTATCAAAGAACTGAAAATGTATATCGACTACCTGAAAAATCTGATTTCAGAAGTAGCTATGCCCATAGAAGAAAGGCAACGCAAGTACTTTCTTACTTTTCAGCAAAATTTAAATGATGGCATAGAATATTATAACCAGTTGATTTCGGATTTTAATTTAAAACTCAACGGCCTAAAAAATATGGTCCTGAATGACCTGAACCAACTCAGGGATGAACTGTATCATGTTGGTATGATCCTGATGGAAGATTCCAGCCAGCTCGGAAAACAGACTGTACCAGCTTAATTCTATGAATCGATAATCTTAGTCTGGCTGTCTGCATTATTTTATTTACTACTTGTGAATCACCCATTTCAGGATTTTAGCCTGTTGTAAAAATCCCGGGGCAGGTCTTTAAAAATTCTTAAATAAAATTCAGGGCAACCTATTTGATATACCGGAAATCGTGACCTGGTTTAAGCTGTAAAAGAAACTCATATATAAGCTTAATCACATTTTCGATGTCTTTCATATGCACTGTTTCCACCGTGGTGTGCATATACTTCAGCGGTAAAGAAATCAGCGCAGAGGCAACCCCTTCGCTCGAATAGGCAAACGCATCTGTATCCGTACCGGTAGATCGCGATACTGCTGCCCGTTGAAAGGGTATCTTCTTTTTCTCAGCCACTTTTATGATCATTTTCAGCACATTGTTATGTACCGCAGGGCCATAGGTAAGCACCGGGCCTAGTCCCGCCTTTTGTTCGCCGCTTTTCTTTTTGTTATACAGCGGCGACATGGTATCGTGACACACATCGGTAATGATGGCAACCGCAGGCCTGATACGTTCAGCTATCATCTGTGCGCCGCGCAATCCAATCTCTTCCTGAACAGAATTAACAATGTAAAGCCCGAAATCAAGTTTTATTTTTTTCTTTGATAGTCGTTTTGCAACTTCTGCAATCATAAACCCACCTATTCTGTTATCAAGCGCCCTGCCCACATAGTATTTATTATTCAGCACCATCAATTCATCCTCAAATGTAATCACTGCGCCTACATGCACGCCCAATTTTTCTACTTCCTTCTTGCTGTCAGCGCCAACATCGATGAATATGTTTTTCATGGATGGCTGGGTTTCTTTTTCGCCCTGCCTTACATGTATTGCAGGCCAACCAAATACTCCTTTTACGATGCCCTTGTCGGCATGAATATTTATTCTTTTCCCTGGTGCTATCTGGTGATCCGACCCCCCGTTCCGCACTACATAAATATATCCGCTATCAGTAATGTAATTTACAAACCATGATATTTCATCAGCATGTGCCTCTATAACCACCTTATAATCAGCATCAGAATTGATGATAGCTACTGCAGTTCCATAAGTGTCAGTAAAATAATCTTCTACAAATGGATTCAGGTAGTCGAGCCATATTCTCTGGCCGGATGACTCAAACCCTGTTGGTGATGCATTGTTGAGATATTTCTCGAGAAACTGACTGCTTTTTTTTTCCATAATTGCTTGTTTTATTTGATAATTAAAATCCTCTTGACAGTCCTCCGTCTATTTTAATGTTTTCCCCGTTGATATATGAGGCTTCTTCTGAAGCAAGAAAAGATACGATACCTGCTACTTCAGATGTTTTGGCTTGCCGGTGTGCGGGAATCATAGCGATAACTTCTTTGTCAGACGGATAGCTGTCAACAAATCCCGGCAGCACATTATTCATCCGTATTCCATGTGCTGCATACCGGTTTGAATACAGTTTGACGTAATTTGCCAGCGCCGCACGTATTGCCGAAGATACCGGGTATTCCAATGAGGGTTCCAGGGCAACAAAAGACGAGATGTTGATGATGCATCCGGACCCCTGCTGCTGCATGACCGGTGTTACAAAGCGGGCCATTCGTATTACATTCATAAAATATATCTCAAATCCCTCCTGCCATTGATTATCCGTAAGTTCTATCAACTCTCCCCGTGCAGCGTGGCCAGTATTGTTTATCACCACATCAATCCGGTTCCATGTCCGGATTGCTGCCTCGGCAAAATCTTTAAGATCAGATGGTGAAGTAACAGACCCCTGCCATGCTATCCCTTCAATTTCGGCTGCAATTTTTTTGGCTTCTTCCGATCGGGAAAGCACGGCCACCTTAAATCCATCTTTTGCAAGCCTCCTGGCACAGGCCGCTCCTATTCCCTGACTTCCTGCTGTTACAAGCGCTACTTTGTCCATATATTACAAAGGAATATTACCATGTTTTTTTCTGGGAAGCGTATCAACTTTGTTTTTGGTCATGGTAAATGCACGAATCAGCTTCATTCGTGTATTTCTGGGTAAAATAATCTCATCAACATACCCTCTTTCAGCAGCCTTGTAAGGATGCGCAAACTTATCGGTATAATCATCCACTTTCTCCTGAAGTTTGGCCTGGCTATTTTCAGATTCGGTAATTTCTCTTCTGAAAATAATTTCGGCAGCACCTTTTGCACCCATGACGGCAATTTCAGCCGTGGGCCAGGCATAGTTCATATCGGCGCCGATATGCTTTGAATTCATCACATCATAGGCGCCGCCATAGGCTTTTCTTGTAATTACAGTAATCCGGGGCACCGTGGCTTCACTGAAGGCGTAAAGTAATTTTGCCCCGTTGGTAATGATGCCGTTCCATTCCTGATCTGTTCCGGGAAGAAATCCGGGCACATCTTCAAGAACAAGAAGAGGGATATTGAAACTGTCACAGAAACGTACAAATCTTGCTCCTTTCTTGCTGGATTTAATATCGAGTACTCCTGCAAACGAAGCCGGTTGATTAGCCACAATTCCTGTTGACCTTCCTGCAAGCCGTCCAAATCCGATAATAAGATTCTCGGCAAAATCCTTTTGTACCTCAAAAAAACTCTCCTCATCCAAAATACCGTTGATTACACTTTTCATGTCGTATGGTATATTCGGGTTAGCAGGCACAATATCGTCAAGCACTTCCCGTACCTCATTTCCGGCATTGTAATCAAGTGCAGGCGGATCCTCCTCACAATTCTGAGGAATATAACTAAGTAACCGCTTCAGTTTATCGATGCATTCGATTTCATTGGCACACGAAAAATGTGAGATACCGCTTTTTACACTGTGCGTATCGGCGCCACCCAATTCTTCTGCCGAAACATCCTCGTGGGTAACTGTTTTTACTACGTTTGGCCCTGTCACAAACATGTACGAGGTATTCTGCACCATCAGGATAAAATCCGTAATAGCCGGTGAATATACGGCACCCCCAGCACAGGGACCCATAATAGCAGATATCTGAGGTATTACACCGGAAGCACGCGTATTCCGGTAAAATATATCGGCATACCCTCCAAGTGAAACCACCCCTTCCTGTATCCTCGCACCCCCGGAATCATTCAGCCCGATCACAGGAGCTCCGTTCTGCATGGCAAGATCCATAATCCTTACAATCTTCTCCGCATGCGCTTCCGCCAGTGATCCACCAAAAACGGTAAAATCCTGTGAAAACACATATACCAGGCGCCCATTTATGGTTCCATATCCGGTAACTACGCCATCGCCCAGGTATTGTTGTTTTTGGAGGCCAAATTCATGACTTCGATGGGTAACAAACTTACCCATTTCTTCAAAACTTCCTTCATCAAGAAGAAAATCAAGCCTTTCCCTCGCCGTGAGTTTTCCCTTTTCATGTTGTTTTTCAATTCGCTTCTTTCCCCCGCCCAAAAGCGCCTCCTTATTTTTCCTTTCTAATTCAGCAAATCTTTCTTCTTTACTTTTAAAAAAAGTTGCGGCTTTTGATTGAGCTTTTTTTGAATTCATAAATTCCAGATTTTGTCCGGTTATTCAAATATACCATCCGTATAGGTATCAAAGGTAATTAAAGAGTAGCAACTTCTTTAATGATTATAACACCTGCCCGGCACGGCTCAAGCATCCGCCTAAATATCACAAACAGCTAACGCTAAATACCATACACAGAGTTGTTGGTTCATCGCGTAATTGAACCCGTAGATATAGGCTATATTTGCCACAAATCTGCTTGCTTACCCAATGAAATCAGCCAAAAGAGTTGCCATTATTGATCTTGGAACCAACACCTTCCATTTATTAGTGGCAGATATTCACAATAACTCCTTTAAAGTGATCCATAGCGAAACCACTCCTGTAAGAATAGGTGCAGGAGGCATTACAAAAGGATTTATTACTCCTGAAGCTCAGATCCGTGCATTACAAACTTTACGGAAATTCAAAACAACATCAGATAACCTTGACGTAGGAATAGTGAAAATTTATGCTACCAGCGCTTTCAGAAGTGCAGGAAACGCAGGTACATTTATTTCGAAAATCAAATCTGCAACCGGACTAAAACCACAGATTATTGACGGAGAATCTGAAGCTGAGTTTATATACGCAGGAGTTCGTGAAGCGATACAAATGCAGGATATCATACATTTGATCATTGACATCGGAGGCGGGAGCAATGAGTTTATTATTTGTGATGCCAAACAGATAATGTGGTCCGAAAGTTTTGAAATCGGTGCTCAGCGCCTGAAGGACAGGTTTCACAATGACGAACCAATCAGTGAAAATGATGTTGAGAGGCTTTACCAGTTTCTGGACGAACGGCTTGCTCCGCTTTCTGAAGCGTTGGTGCGCTATCAGCCGGAGGTGTTGGCAGGCTGCGCAGGCACATTTGACACTTTAAGTGATATTTTTGAGATCCGGAATAATATTCCGTCAACCAAAGGAAAATTTGAAGGCAATTTTGATAAAAGCGCCTTTGTCCCCATTTTTCAGGAGTTGAAAAGTAAAACCTATGAAGAACGGATGCGCATACCGGGCATGACACCATTGCGTGCTGAAATGATTGTGATGGCTACATGCCTGATTAACTGGGTGTTATCCAAACATTTATTTAAGAAAATGCGGATTTCAAGATACGCAATGAAAGAAGGTATTTTGTTTAATTTAATGTATCGGAATACTTCATTGTGACTTATAGTGCAACATTAATTACATTTTAATATTGATTCTGACTAAATATTTCACAGGTTTTACTTCGCTCCAATAGTTTTACAATAATATAGCCATCATGTAATAGCAGATAAATATTGCTTAATACTTATAAACACACACTTCATAATGTATAGTTATCAGAGACTTCAATCTTTTGCACATAATGTTTTCCTGAAAATTGGCTGTCCGGCCGATGAGGCTTCGGTGGCATCCGAAGCTCTGTTGTCGGCAGACCTCAGGGGTGTGGACTCACATGGAGTGGCACGGCTTACCGGTTATGTCAGGCTTTGGGATGCAGGTAGAGTAAATGCCAGCCCCGAAATTAAGATAGTGCATGAAACACCCAGCACGGCAGTGGTAGACGGCGACCGCGGGCTGGGGCTGGTGGTTGCACCGCGGGCTATGGAAATAGCTATAAAAAAAGCAGAAACTGCCGGCACCGGCTGGGTGGCTGTCCGTAATACAAATCATTTTGGGATCGCCGGGTACCATGCCGGCATGGCACTTTCGCATGATATGATAGGCATTGTGATGACCAATGCAAGTCCGCTTGTGGCTCCTACCTTTTCGAAGGAAAGGTTGCTTGGCACAAACCCCATTGCAGTAGCCATTCCTGCCAAAAATCAGCCACCGTTTATTGCTGATTTTGCGACTACCACCGCTACAAACGGAAAGCTTGAAATTTTGCAAAGAAAAGATGAAATAGCCCCGCTCGGATGGATACAGGACGAAGACGGATTCCCAACAGAAAATCCGCATGCGCTGAAAAACGGCGGCGCATTATTGCCCCTGGGCGGTGACAGGGAGCACGGAAGCCATAAGGGCTATTGCCTGGGAGCGATTGTTGATATATTTTCTGCCATATTCTCAGGTGCAAATTATGGCCCCTGGGTACCTCCGTTTGTAAGCTTTCTACCCCTCAGCGATGATTCCGTAGGTGAAGGAATAGGCCATTTTATTGGAGCCATTAGAATCGATGCTTTCCGTCCGGCTGAAGAATTCAAAACCCATATGGATAACTGGATATCACGATTCAGAAATGCCGATACCATCCCAGGTAAAGAACATGTAATTATACCGGGAGATCCTGAAAGGGAATTTGAAAAAGAACGACTTGAAAACGGAATACCGCTTAATGAAAAAGTGATCAGCGATCTGGAGGAACTGTCGGAAAAGATGGGGATCGTATTTTAATAATTGGCTTTACCACGAACCTGCCTGCCCCATCGGGATGCCTGTGGCACCGGCAGGCAGGTTTAATGAGGAATGGAATTATAACCGAATGCTAAAATGCTAAAATAAATTTTTGTAGAGACGGATGACCGGGAAAGAAATATTCAAAATGAACAATAGATAATATTTACGCATTCAATCATTTCCACATTTACGTATTTACGCATTTAATCATTTCGAATAAAATAACAGTAGAACCCAATATTTAAATGGAGATAAAGGCGCCTATAACCCAGGGAGAAGCATATGGGGAGTTATTATCGTACGTAATATCATAGAGCGCCATAAAATTGATCGACGCCTTGCCTAATGGCTGCGAAAGTCCGCCCCCGATCAGGAAACGTGTCCAGGTCTTACGCGGTGAATTTTCTATCTGCGGAGTCCGGTTAAGATTTATAAAACTGTATTGTCCCATCAAAAATAGCCTGTAAACAAGCATTTGCATGACAAATACATTGCCACCATATCTGTGATCGTCCACATCGTAAAACTTATCTTTGAAGTACTGGTAGTTTATACCCACTCCCACAGACAACTTATTGGTTAGCATATACCCCACTATGGGTGATACGCCAATATATGTTGTAAATGAACTGCTTGAAAACGAAAGCCCGCCACCCGTATAAACTCTGTCCATAAATCCCGGATTAGAATCCATGTTTATATCTTTCTGTGCATTTGCAGCTTGAACAAACAGCATAAGCACAAAAATTATTAAGGCTGATATACAAGTCCTCACTTTTAAGATTTTAAGATTTTACGTAACGATTAATGATAAAACGAAATCAGGGGTGAAATTGTTCAGCAGCGGCTATTCTTCAACAAGCACATAAATATCTTCTGAGGGTTTCTTCATTAAATACTTCTCCCTGGCAAATTTTTCCAGCAATTCAGGGTTACTTAACAATTCTTCCCTGTCCTGTCGCACTTCCATGATCTTTTCCTGATAATAGGCCTTACGAGCTTCAAGGTTATTAAGTTTTCTGCTTAGTTTATACTGCGAATAAATATCATTTGAGTCGAAAAACAGCATCCACATCAGGAAAAAGAATGCTGTCAGAAAGAAAAAATTTCGTGAAAAAGCAGGTATTTTCTTAAACATCATTTTGTATTTTGCCTCAAATTAAGGAAAATCATATTAAATATTCAATTTTCAACCGCTATATTTCATCCTGATGTAAAATATGTCATTCGTGAAATAGTACATTTAGCTCACTTTTTGATCCGCACTGACACGCAAAGATAGCCGGTAGTGGCAGGGTAACCCCACCACCAGAGGCATACTTGAATAATAGAAATAACAAGATACTACCGAAGTGAATTCGGGAAAACTGCGATTTCTCCAAGCTCTTCTTCGATGCGCAGCAACTGGTTGTACTTGGCAAGCCGGTCTGACCGTGAAGCTGACCCTGTTTTGATCTGACCTGTATTTAATGCCACAGCAAGATCGGCTATGGTGTTGTCCTCTGTTTCTCCCGATCTGTGCGAAATTACACTTGTATACGCATTCCTATTTGCAAGATTCACTGCATTAATGGTTTCGGTAAGCGTACCAATCTGGTTTACTTTAATCAAAATCGAATTGGCAATTCCTTCATCAATGCCTTTCTGGAGCCGCTTTACGTTTGTAACAAACAAATCATCGCCGACCAACTGAACCTTGTCACCGATCATACCTGTCAGCTCTTTCCATCCACTCCAGTCATCTTCATCCATGGCGTCTTCGAGCGAAATGATAGGATATTTGTTTACCCAATCTTTCCAGAATGCGGCCATCTCAGAAGATGTCAGTTTATCACCGGTAGAAGCCAGGTGATACACTCCTTCTTCTTTGATATAATATTCGGATGATGCCGGATCCATGGCAATAAATACATCCTCTCCCGGGCGGTATCCTGCTTTTTCCATTGCCTTCAAAACCACTTCAATAGCTTCCTTGTTTGAACCCAGGTTTGGCGCAAAGCCTCCTTCGTCACCTACATTTGTGGAATGGCCCATTTCACTCAGTACCTGTTTGAGTGAATGAAATATTTCCACGCCCGTTCTGAGGGCTTCGGAGAATGACGGCGCTTTTAGCGGTATTACCATAAATTCCTGAAAATCAATGGCATTGTCGGCATGGCTTCCACCGTTAAGAATGTTCATCATCGGAATTGGCAACGTATTTGCATTAACCCCGCCAATATACCGGTACAACGACTGGCCTGCCTCCTGTGCGGCAGCTTTGGCCACCGCCAGTGAAACACCGAGAATAGCATTAGCTCCAAGGTTTGATTTGTTTTCGGTGCCATCCAGATCGATCATAATCTTGTCGATATTATTTTGCTCATAAACAGGATAGCCTACAATTTCAGATGCGATCTTTTCAGTTACATTTTCAACAGCTTTCAAAACGCCTTTACCCATAAAGCGACTTTTGTCGCCATCGCGAAGCTCTACGGCTTCATGAACCCCGGTAGAAGCACCTGAAGGAACTGCCGCTCTTCCTGTCACTCCGTTATCTGTGATTATATCTACTTCAATAGTGGGATTGCCCCTTGAATCCAGTATCTGACGTGCGTGCACAAATTCTATTAAGCTCATATTTATATATGTTTAAATGTATTGGAAATACATTGCTTGTGGTTTGATGATGCTATTGCTATCATATTTCATGTCTCGAAATCGGTGGTTATAAACCGGCATTCAGCATTCTTTTTGTTTATCGCATATTACCGGTGCCTTGGCCTGACTTTTTATTATACACGATGAATTATACTCATTTTAATCAAATTACAAATACATGTTCTTGTTTTACGATTTAATCATTTTGATAAAATCATCAAATAAGTACCTTGAATCGTGAGGACCCGGAGAGGCTTCAGGATGGAACTGCACCGAAAACGCCTTCTTCCCTTTGACGGTAAATCCTTCAACAGTATCATCGTTCAGGTTCACATGGGTAAGTTCGATCATATCGGACTTTCTGATGTTATCGGCGCTTACACAAAAACCGTGGTTCTGCGAAGTTACCTCACAGGATCCGTTTTTCACGTTTTTTACCGGATGATTTAGTCCACGGTGCCCATGGTGCATTTTATATGTAGAAATTCCACATGCCCTGGCCAGTATCTGATGCCCCAGGCAAATGCCGAACAAGGGCTTGCCCCCATTCAGAATTGCTTTCAACGTATCAACTGCATAATCCATTACCGATGGATCACCAGGGCCGTTGGAAATAAAATATCCGTCCGGTTTCCATTTCTCCATCTCATGGTAACTTGTTTTTGCAGGAAATACCTTACAGGCACAACCCCTGTCAGCCATGTTTGTAAGAATGCTCTTCTTGATCCCAAGATCAAGTACGGCAATTTTATAGCGTCCATTTTCACCTACCATATACGGAGATTCCGTACACACTACAGATGATAGCTCAAGCCCTTCCATTGATGGCACCTTTGCCAGTTCTTCCTTCAGCTTATCTTTATCAGGTTCGGATGAAATTATGGCATTCATCGCACCTTTCGATCTGATATGGCGGACAATCATGCGGGTATCAACATCCGCAATACCTACGATGTCTGCTTCTTCCAGATACGCCTGCAAACCGCCCTTAGCCTTGTGTCTCGAATATATTTCCGAAAAATAATTTACAACTATCCCCGAAATTTGTGGGCGATCTGATTCCTGCTCTTTGTCAAACACCCCATAATTACCGATATGAGCAGTAGTATTTACAATGATCTGGCCATAATACGAGGGATCGGTGTAAATCTCCTGGTAACCAGTCATACCTGTATTGAAACAAATTTCACCTCCCGATGTACCTGTTTTGCCGATGGCCGTTCCTTTGAAAAAAAGACCATCATCCAGCAGCAGAAAGGCCACTTTTTTTGAGGATGTTTTCATATGCTTGCGGGGTATAAGTGTGAGCAAAAATAAAAAAGGGATCAGACTTCCGCCCAATCCCTTTGCATATATTATCGGTAATTATTCATTTTTCTTTTTTTTCCTGATCCGACTTGGTTTCATCAGCATCCTCGCTGCTTTTCTCTTCGCCAGGTGTCTGATCATCTTCAGCGGTTTCATCTGCTCGTTCCTCCCCTGATTCCGTTCCCTCTGTCTCAACGGTAGCTTCAGCCTCAATAACTTCTTCAGCTTTGTCATTCACAGACTCGGTCTCCACAACCTCAGTGTCATCTTCGGCCTCCCCGGAGGTTTTTGCAATTTCCGTGTCCGTTTGTTCTTCTGTTGCTTCGGTTGTTTTTGTTTCTTCTTCCGTTTGCACTTCTTCCTCTGTTGTACTTGTTTCTTCAGTTCCTGAAACCTCTTCAGCAACTTTTACCATTTCTTCTTTTTCTTCTGCCGCCTTCTCATCGGCTGTTTCGGTTGATTCTTTTGCTTCTGCAGGATCAACAGCAACTTCAGGAGCTGCCTCCATTGTCTTTCCTCCCTTTCTGCCTCTTCTGGTTTTGGCTTTGGCAGGCTTAGCCTCTTTGAGCATCAGTTCATTATAATCAACCAGCTCGATGAAACACATTTCGGCATTATCACCAAGTCTGCTACCGGTTTTAATTATACGCGTGTATCCTCCTGGGCGTTCGGCTATCCTGTCGGCCACTTCATCAAAAAGTGTCTGAACCGATTCCTTATTCTGCAAATAGGAAAAAACAATTCTTCTGGAATGTGTGGAATCAGCCTTGGCTTTTGTTAGCAAAGGCTCTACATATTTTCTTAGCGCCTTGGCTTTGGCAACAGTAGTTTGAATACGTTTATGCAGAATCAGTGATGAAGCCATATTAGACAGCATCGCTTTCCGGTGCGATGTCGTTCTTCCAAGATGATTAAATTTCTTGCCGTGTTTCATTGTTACTCTTCCTCAAGTTTGTACTTGTTCAGATCCATACCGAAAGTAAGGTTCTTATCAGAAACCAACTGCTCAAGTTCTGCCAGTGATTTCTTGCCGAAGTTCCTAAACTTCATCATATCCGAAATTTCCAGCCTCACCAGATCCCCCAGTGATTTCACATCGGCGGCTTTCAGGCAGTTGTAGGCTCTGACAGAAAGGTCTAAATCGCTCAAAGGAGTCTTCAGCAGCTTTCTCATATGAAGCATTTCTTCATCAACTGCTTCCGGCTCACCAGAATCGCCTGTGTCAAGAACCATACTCTGGTCAGAAAATAACATAAAATGCTGAATCAGGATATAGGCAGCACCTTTAAGGGCATTTTCCGGATGAATCGACCCATCTGTTTCGATATCGATGATAAGCATCTCATAGTCGGTTTTTTGCTCAACACGTGTATTCTCAACTGAATATTTCACCGATTTGATAGGGGTGTAGATGGCATCGATCGGAATGTATCCAAACACTTGCTCGTTTGGCTTATTTTCGTCGGCAGGAATATATCCTCTTCCTTTATCTACAGTAAGCTCAATTTCAAACTCAGCTTTTTCATCCAGGTTGCAGATCACATGGTCCGGATTCAGTATCTCAAAAACTGACATAAAGTTGGCAATATCACCGGCGGTGAACTGTTTTTGCCTTTTAATGGAAATATTGATTTTATGCTTGTTATCAATGGTTTCACCTATTTTCTTGAACCTTACCATTTTAAGATTAAGGATAATCTCAGACACGTCTTCCACAACACCTTTAATAGTTGAAAATTCATGTAAAACTTCCGGTATTTTAATTGCGCTAATAGCATAACCTTCAAGCGATGATAGAAGAATTCTTCTCAGGGCATTACCAATCGTAACACCATATCCTTTTTCCAAAGGCTTGAAAGCAAACATACCATGAAAATCATCTGCTTTCTCCATTACTACCTTTTCGGGCATTTGAAACGCTAATATTGACATATTTTTAATATTTAAGTTTTCAACACCCGGCGGCAAATTAAAACCTTCAGGCATTCTGTGATTTTTTCTTAATTAATTATTTCGAGTACAATTCTACGATTCGTTGCTCCTGAATATTCTCAGGTATATCTTCCCTCATCGGATAAGATATTACTTTCCCTCTCAACTCATTGCCGTCCCATTCCAGCCAGGGATATCTCTTACCTAATCCGGCAAGACTTTCAGTAATCACTTCAAGAGATTTTGATTTTTCTCTTACTGCAACCATGTCTCCGATTTTAAGAGAATATGACGAGATATTCACAACAGCTCCATTCACAGTAATATGTCTATGAAGAACGAGTTGCCGGGCTGCACGTCGGGTAGGCGCTATACCCAGTCTGTAAACTGTATTATCAAGCCTTGATTCAAGGAGCTGAAGCAGCACTTCACCCGTTATTCCACCTTTCCGTGATGCTTTCTCAAACAGGTTCCGGAATTGCCTTTCCAGAACGCCATAAGTGTACTTGGCTTTTTGTTTTTCTATAAGCTGAATCGCATATTCAGACTGCTTTCTCCTTCTGCTACGACCATGCTGACCTGGAGGATATGCCTTTCGCTGGAGTACCTTGCTTGGGCCAAAAATCGGGTCGTTAAATCTTCTTGCTTTTTTATCTTTTGGACCTCTGTATCTTGCCATTCTCTTTAATCTCTTTAATTCGTGTTATTAAACTCTTCTCCTTTTTGGAGGCCTGCATCCATTATGTGGCAGCGGGGTCACATCCCTAATTGCGGTAATTTCAATTCCCAAACTTTGGATCGTTCTGATGGCTGACTCACGACCAGCACCGGGTCCCTTTACAAATATCTCAACCTTGCGCAAACCCAGATCGTACGCGGTTTGTCCGCAATCCTGTGCTGTTACCTGGGCGGCATACGGGGTGTTTTTCTTTGATCCTTTAAATCCCATTTTTCCGGCTGACGCCCATGAGATTACCTGACCTGATGTATTGGTCATTGAAATCATGATGTTGTTAAATGAAGCTTTGATGTGTGCCTGGCCTACAGCTTCTACAACAACAACTCTTTTCTTGCCCCTGGTTTTCCTTTTTTGTGCCATTTGTTATGCTTATTTATTTATCAGGCTTCAAGCCATTAATTATTATTTAAGCGCCATTTTCTTATTGGCTACCGTTTTTCTTTTTCCCTTACGGGTGCGGGCATTGTTTTTTGTTCGTTGCCCCCTTACCGGCAGGCCTTTTCTGTGTCTTAGTCCTCTGTAACATCCAATATCCAGCAAACGTTTGATACTCATCTGGACTTCAGATTTCAGAACTCCTTCGATTTTAAATTCTTCGTTTATTATCGATCTTATCCGGTTAGATTCTTCAACAGTCCAGTCATCTATCTTTTTATCCCACGAAATTTCTGCTTTATTCAGAATCTTCTGGGCGGAACTATGTCCAATACCATAGATGTACGTTAGTCCGATTTCTCCTCTTTTTTGTCCGGGAATATCGACTCCTGCAATTCTAGCCATATCTAAATCTTTAAATATTTAACCTTGTCTTTGTTTGAATCTTGGATTCTTCTTGTTGATCACGTACAGCTTTCCCTTTCTTCTGATTATTTTACAATCAGAACTGCGCTTTTTTATGGATGCTCTTACTTTCATTTTCGTTTACTTATACCTGTAAGTTATTCTTCCTTTTGTAAGATCATACGGTGACATTTCAAGTTTTACCTTATCACCCGGTAAAATTTTAATATAGTGCATTCTCATTTTACCTGATATATGGGCAATTACACGGTGCCCGTTTTCAAGTTCTACTCTGAACATTGCATTAGACAGTGCTTCTACAATGGTTCCGTCTTGTTCTATAGAAGCTTGTTTTGTCATATCACTTACAAATTTTTTCTTCCAAATATTTATGTGTAGTTAAAATTTCGGTTTTATCCTGAAATATCGCTATCGTATGTTCAAAATGTGCTGAAGGCATTCGGTCGGTAGTCCGGATCGTCCATCCGTCTGTTTCCTGCACGATGCTCTTCCCTCCCAGATTGATCATTGGCTCAATGGCAATTACCAATCCCGGTTTCAGTTTTGCCCCTCGGCCGCGTTTACCGTAATTTGGTACTTCCGGAGATTCGTGCAGGCCTCTTCCCAATCCATGACCTACCAACTCCCGCACAACGGAATATCCGTGCTTTTCCACGTATGTCTGGATGGAATTACTAATGTCGCCCACCCGGTTACCTGCTACAGCTTTTTCAATACCTATATAAAGGGACTCTTTTGTCACCTTCAACAGTGCCTCAATCTCTATGGAAACTTCACCAACAGGATAAGTATAGGCACAATCACTGTGGAATCCCTTATAAAATACGCCACAGTCAATACTTACAATGTCGCCCTCTTTCAGCTCATACTCCGACGGTAATCCATGAACTACATTTTCATTCAGTGATATACACAGCGAAAACGGAAACCCGTTATAATTTTTAAACGAGGGTACACCGCCATGATCCATGATGTATGATTCAGCCAGTGCATCCAGCTTCCTTGTGGCAACACCCGGTTTTATTTCGGCTGCAATCTCACTATGCGCTCTGCTAAGAATTTCCGCACTTTCACGTATACGTTCAATATCATCCTCCGACTTATAGTAAATCATTTACTACAAGGCTTAAGCCACAGCAACATTTTGAGAACGTCCCCTAATCCTTCCTGATTTCATCAGGCCTTCATAATGTCTCATCAACAAATAACTTTCTATTTGTTGTAATGTATCGAGTATCACACCCACCATAATAAGCAGAGAAGTGCCTCCGTAAAACTGAGAAAATCCAATGCCTACACCGGCCATATTTGCAAATGCCGGCATGATAGCCACTATGGCAAGAAAGATGGAACCAGGAAGTGTAATACGTGTCAATACAGTATCTATATATTCAGAAGTTGCTTTCCCGGGTTTGATACCTGGAATAAAACCTCCGTTTCTTTTCAAATCTTCTGCAATCTGATTCGGATTTACGGTGATTGCTGTATAAAAAAATGTAAATACAAGTATCAGAATACCAAATGTAAGATTATACTGCCATGATGTAAAATCGCTGAATGTTGTTCCTACATAAGCGGCTATGTCACTGTTGCTCGCCCAGATATTGGCTATCAGTGGTGGCAAAAACATAAGAGACTGGGCAAAGATGATGGGCATAACCCCAGATGAGTTCACCCGCAATGGAATATATTGTCTTTGCCCGCCATATACTTTGTTTCCGATTACCTGTTTGGCATATTGTACAGGTATCCGGCGTGTAGCCTGTGTAAAAGCCACCACTGCCACTACAATAAAGAACAATGCAACAATTTCTAAAACAAAGAACAAGGCCCCGCTCATTCCTTTTGACGCCATTTCTGCCACCACTTCAAACGGAAGTCTTGAAATGATTCCAATCATAATCAGCATCGAAATACCATTACCAATCCCTTTTTCAGTAATCCGCTCTCCAAGCCACACGGTAAACATCGTACCTGAAATAAGCACGATGATGGAAGTTACCTTAAACACAAAAGGATCAAGCATGATTGCCTCGGCAGGGATCGTTGCCGCAATATATCCTATCGACTGCATAAACGTGATCGCTATTGTAAGCATCCGTGTAATCTGATTGATCTTTTTTCTGCCCGATTCTCCTTCTTTCTGGAGTTTCTGAAAATACGGAACGGCAACAGCGAGAAGCTGAATAACAATGGAAGCAGATATATAAGGCATGATGCCCAGGGCAAAAATAGATGCCCTTGAAAATGCCCCTCCTAGAAAGGTGTTTATAATTCCGAAAATTCCCTGCGCTTCTCCGGCTACAGCCTTTAAAATAACCGGATCGACACCAGGAAGAACAATAAAAGAACCGAGCCTGAAAATCATAAGAATTCCTAAGGTGTTTAGAATCCTTATTCTCAGGTCCTCAATGGTAAATATGTTCTTTATCGTCTGGAAAAACTTCTTCATAAATTAAACCTTCGTTACGGTTCCTCCGGCTGCCTCAATGCTGCTTATTGCTGACGCAGAAAATGCATGTGCGCTGATATTTATTTTAGCATTAAAATCTCCACGACCAAGAATCTTGACACGATCTTTTTTACCTGCAATTCCATGTTCTACCAGGAAATCAACAGTAATTTCCTTTGCTTTTGTTTTTCCGATAAGTTCAGTAAGGGTATCCAGGTTTACCGCTTTATATTCTACCCTGAAAGGATTGTGAAAACCGAATTTGGGCACCCTTCGATGGAGGGGCATCTGACCGCCTTCAAAACCGATTTTCCGTGAATACCCTGATCTTGATTGGGCTCCTTTATGTCCTCTTGTAGAGGTTCCTCCTCTTCCTGATCCTTGTCCCCTGCCCAATCTTCTGTTTGTTCTGACAGATCCTTTTGCAGGTTTTAACGTATGTAGTTTCATCTTTAAAGCTCTGTTACAGATATTAAATGATTCACTTTTCTGATCATCCCGGCAATCTGAGGCGTGAGCTCTACTTCCACGCTCCTATCAATCCGGCCCAGCCCAAGCGCTTTAATGGTGCGCTTTTGGTTTCTCGGCCTTTTTATGATACTTCTAACCTGTGAAATCCTTACTTTCCCCATTTCAACTTAGCCGTTAAATACTTTAGACAATGTAATCCCCCTGTATTGTGCCACGGTATGTGCATCTCTCATATTGGTTAAGGCATCAAACGTTGCCTTCACCACGTTATGCGGATTTGAAGAACCCTTTGATTTACCCAATACATCTTTTATGCCGGCGCTCTCCAGTACGGCACGCATAGCACCTCCTGCTATTACTCCAGTACCCGGTGAAGCAGGTTTTAGCAATACAACACCTCCTCCATATTTACCAATAGCTTCATGCGGTACGGTATGCTTCACCACCGGCACTTTCACCAGATTTTTCTTGGCGCCATCAATACCTTTTGCAATGGCATCCGTTACTTCATTTGCTTTACCCAATCCATAGCCGATTACACCATTGCCATCTCCAACTACAACAATGGCCGAAAAGCTGAAACGCCGTCCGCCTTTCACCACTTTTGCTACCCTTTTGATGGCCACTACCTTTTCAGTAAGCTCAATTTCGCTGGCTTTTACAGACCTAATATTACTACTCCGAGTCATACGCTTTTAATTCATTCAAATTTTAGAATTCAAGGCCTCCCTCTCTGGCTCCTTCTGCCAGTGCTTTCACCTGCCCATGATACTTATAACCACCTCTGTCAAACACTACTACTGAAATGCCGGAAGCCTTAGCCACTTCAGCCAGTTTAACACCCACTTTTTTGGAGCCATCTATGGTTACATTACCCTTTATACCTGCCTGACGGGAGCTGAATGCTGCCAGCGTATGACCATTAAGATCATCGATCACCTGTGCATAAATGGCCTTGTTGCTTTTAAATATTGACAACCTGGGTTTTTCAGCAGTACCCTTGATCTTTTTCCTGATCCCTCTTCTGATTTTTAGACGACGTTGTGTTTTCTCAATAGCCATAATTAAGTAATTCCATTTATTTAGCTGCAGTTTTACCCGCTTTTCGTCTAACATACTCTCCAACAAAACGAATACCCTTACCTTTATAAGGTTCCACCTTCCTGAACGACTTGATTTTAGCGGCTATATGGCCAACCAGTTGTTTGTCAATGCCTTCAATGGTAACCAGCAGGCTTTTTTTTCTTTTGGCAGATCCCGCAGTCACTTTTAACTCTTCGGGAATGGCAAAAAAGATGCTGTGCGAAAAGCCCAGCGCCAGTTCAAGCACATTACCCTGTGTAGAAGCCTTGTAACCAACACCAATCAATTCAAGCTCCTTTTTATACCCTTCATGCACACCCACTATGGCATTGTTGATAAGCGAACGATACAAACCATGCAGTGCCTTGTGTGTTTTTTGCTCACTCGGCCTTTTCAATATAAGTTCTCCTTCTCCCCGTACAATCTCAAATTCCGAATTATAGGCTTGTTTAAATTCACCTTTAGGTCCTTTGGCAACAATATGATCTTCCTTAATATCTACAGTTACTCCCTCGGGTATTTTAATCGGTTTATTTCCTATCCGTGACATCTCCTTGTTACTATTTTAATAAACAAAACACAAAACCTCCCCACCAATATTCAGTTTGCTGGCTTCTTTATCTGAAATTATTCCTTTGGACGTAGACAAAATGGCTATACCAAGTCCATTTAATACCCTGGGGAGCTCGTTAGCACCAACATACTTCCGTAATCCCGGTTTACTTATCCGCTTCAACCCGATAATGGCATTCTTTTTTGATACCGGATTATATTTCAATGCAATTTTGATATTACCCTGATGGTTAATATCATCTTCAAATTTATAATTCAAGATATACCCTTTGTCATAAAGCACCTTGGTGATCTCCTTTTTTATGTTAGAAGAAGGTACTTCCACAACCTGTAGTTTTGCCTTTATGGCATTCCTTACCCTCGTTAAATAGTCTGCAATCGGATCAGTCATATTCTTTAATTTTATCCATACCCTAAAATGGGGCTGCAAAGGTACGGAAATTATTTTATTCTTATTTAATTAAAAGTTTCGATTTACCAGCTCGCTTTAGTAATTCCGGGAATTTTTCCATCGCTGGCCAATTCCCTGAATGTTACCCGGGAAATACCAAACTTTCGCATATATCCCTTTGGTCTGCCTGTAAGCTTGCATCGGTTATGCAGCCTGACTTTGGAAGAATTTCTCGGAAGTTTATCGAGCCCCACATAATCTCCGGCTTTTTTCAATTCAGCCCTCTTTGCTGCATATTTTGCAACAAGTTTCTCCCTTTTTCTTTCACGAGCTTTTACCGATTCTCTTGCCATATACTTTTTAATTAATTGTTTTTGTCTGCAAAAGGAAATCCAAATGCCTTTAACAGTTCATAACTTTCTTCATCCGTGCCCGCACTGGTCACAAATGTGATATTCATGCCATTAATCCGGCTCACCTTGTCAATGCTTATTTCAGGAAATATAATTTGTTCCTTCACCCCAATTGTGTAATTACCACGACCGTCAAATCCTTTTTCGCTAATACCCCTGAAATCTCTCACGCGAGGCAGGGCCACAGTCATCAGCCGGTCAATGAACTCATACATGTGGTCTCCCCTAAGTGTAACCCTGGCGCCAATCGGCATTTCTTCTCTCAGTTTAAAATTTGAAATTGATTTTTTCGCCTTAGTGGGTACTGCCCGTTGTCCGGTGATAATTGAAAGTTCTTCAACACCGGTATCTACAAGTTTTTTATCAGCAACTGCAGCTCCGATTCCTTTATTCACGCTAATCTTGAGTATTCTCGGAACCTGCATCACAGATTTATAGTGGAATTTCTCCTTAAGTGCAGGCACGATCTCTTTCAAATATTTCTCTTTTAATCTTGGAATTGCCATTACTTTATAAATTCTCCTGTTTTCTTGGAATATCTTTTCAACTTGCCATTTTCGTCTCTTTTCCTTCCCGTACGTGTTGGATCGCCTGTGGCGGGATCGATAAGCATAAGGTTACTGATGCGTAAAGCTGCTTCGCTCTTTTCAATGCCACCTTCCGGATGTGAAGCAGAAGGTTTGATATGTTTGGTAACAATATTCACGCCTTCAACAATTGCCCTGTTCTTATTACGGAATATCTCCAGCACCTTACCAGTTTTACCTCTATGGTTGCCGGATATTACTTTTACCATATCATCCTTCCTGATATGCAACTTTTGCTGTTTGTTAAATCTCCTTTTCATAGCCTTACAATACTTCAGGGGCTAATGAAACAATCTTCATGAACTGCTTTTCACGCAATTCCCGTGCTACGGGACCAAAAATACGGGTACCTCTCGGCTCATCGTTGGCTGAAAGAAGCACGGCAGCGTTATCTTCGAATTTAATGTAGGAGCCGTCCTTTCTTCTGACTTCTTTTTTTGTCCGTACCACAACAGCCTTTGATATAGTACCTTTTTTCATACTACTTGATGAAAGCGAGGATTTTACAGTAACGATTATCTTGTCGCCCACAGATGCATAACGCCTACCCGTACCTCCGAGTACACGAATGCATAACACTTCTTTTGCTCCACTGTTATCAGCAACATTTAATCTGGATTCCTGCTGTATCATCTTTACTTAGCTCTTTTAATGATTTCTACTAACCTCCACCTCTTATTTTTGCTCAACGGGCGGGTTTCCATAATCCGAACAGTATCACCAATACCGCAATCGTTATTCTCGTCATGGGCCATAAATTTCTTTGACTTGGTCATAAATTTACCATACACGGGGTGCTTCACTTTCCGGATTACCAATATCGAAATGGATTTATCCATCTTATGGCTGGTTACCAGCCCTACTCTTTCTTTTCTTAAATTTCTTTGCACCATCGGATTAAGCATTTTCAAGTTTATTGGCTCTTAAAGCCGTCATCAATCTGGCAATTAGCTTTTTAGTTTCTTTGATCTTCATTGGATTTTCGATCGGTGAAACCGCGTGCGCAAATTTCAATTTCAGCAACGCTTCTTTTTCGCCTGTTATTTTTTGCTTTAACTCATCAATTGTTAAAGCCCGTATTTCTGAGTTCTTCATAATTCCTTATTCTGCAACGTAATCTCTACGAACAGTAAATTTCGTTTTTACCGGCAGCTTCTGCTCTGCCAGCCTGAGTGCTTCTTTTGCCAGGTTAAGCGGCACGCCACCAGCCTCGAACAAAATAGTTCCGGGTTTTATTACAGCCACCCAGTATTCAGGAGCACCTTTACCTTTACCCATTCTTACTTCAGCCGGTTTTTTTGTGATGGGCTTATCCGGAAATATACGTATCCACACCTGACCTTGCCTTTTCATTGCCCTGGTCATAGCAATACGGGCAGCTTCGATCTGACGCGATGTAATCCACCCGGGTTCCAGTGACTTTATAGCAAATGAACCAAATACAATGGTATGACCGCGCTGCGCAATCCCTTTGATTCTGCCTTTTTGTTTCTTCCTGTACTTAGTTCGTTTTGGCTGTAGCATCTCTTTCTGTTCTCTCAGTAAAAAACTTCCTTATCTCCTCCTTCTTCTTGAGCCCTGGTTATCACCGCCTCTTCTTCTACCACCAGGCACATTGCTTGCTATCCCCACATTTGGAGAAAGATCTCTTTTACCATACACCTCTCCTTTGAAAATCCATACCTTTATTCCGATTTTTCCATATACCGTATTAGCTTCAGAAACAGCGTAATCTATATCAGCCCGCAACGTATGGAGCGGAATGCGTCCTTCTTTATACTGTTCGCTACGGGCCATTTCAGCTCCTCCGAGCCGTCCTGAAACTTTTATTTTTATACCCTGAGCGCCAACCCTGATAGCCGAAGCTATCGCCTGTTTCATTGCTCTCCGGTATGAAATTCTTGCCTGAAGCTGCTGGGCAATAGACTCTCCTACCAATCTGGCATCTAATTCGGGACGCTTGATTTCATAGATATTTATCTGCACATCTTTCCCGGTAATTTTCTTGAGTTCTTCCTTTATACGATCAACTTCTGCTCCTCCCTTCCCGATAACAACTCCCGGACGGGCAGTGTGAATGGTAATAGTTATCCGTTTTAACGTACGTTCGATAATAATTTTCGAAATTCCACCTTTAGGTATCCTGTAACGGATATATTTTCTGATGCCATGGTCTTCAACAAGCTTTTCAGCAAACGTATCGCCTCCATACCATGCAGAGTCCCATCCTCTAATGATACCAAGTCTCAGTCCAATAGGATTTACTTTTTGTCCCATACCTATTCTTTATCTTCTTTGTTATCGTTGTTTTCAGCTGCCGGCTCCGACATGCTGTCAATCACTAGTGTAACGTGGTTAGATCTTTTTCTGATCCTGTGTGCCCTGCCCTGTGGCGCCGGCCTCAATCTTTTCAGCATCCGGCCGTTGTCAACGCGTATTTCTTTTATAAAAAGGTCTGCATTTTCAAGACTTTCATCCTCGTTTTTATTTTGCCAATTGGCAATAGCTGACAGCAGCAGTTTTTCCAGCCTGGCTGCGCCGATTTTTGGCTCATATTTAAGAATATTCAAAGCCTTTGCTACTCTTTCGCCCCGTATCATATCAGCCACCTGCATCATTTTTCTAGGTGAAGTAGGTACATTATGTAATTTTGCTACTGCCTTCATAATTCTTTTTATCTTTTGCCCTTGTCTTTTTTGCCAGCATGTCCTCTGTAAGTACGTGTCGGGGCAAACTCTCCAAGCTTATGACCTACCATGTTTTCAGTTACATATACTGGAATAAATTTATTTCCGTTATGTACTGCAAACGTGTGACCAACAAAATCAGGAGATATCATTGACCTCCTTGACCAGGTTTTGATCACAGATTTTTTACCCGAATCATTCATCACTTCAATTTTTTTCTCAAGCCTGAAGTCAATATAGGGTCCTTTTTTAAGTGATCTTGCCATTATTTTTTTCTTCTACCAATAATTAACTTGTCAGAATACTTTTTTTTAGGCCGGGTTTTAAAACCCTTGGCTAAAATCCCATTTCTTGATCTCGGATGTCCTCCCGAAGCTTTTCCTTCACCACCGCCCATCGGATGGTCAACCGGGTTCATTGCCACGCCCCGTACTCTGGGCCTTCTGCCAAGCCATCTGTTACGACCTGCTTTCCCAAGTGTCACAAGCATATGATCTGAATTAGATGCTGATCCTACGGTAGCATAGCAGGTGGTTAACACCATCCGCATTTCTCCAGAGGGGAGTTTTAAAGTGGCATATTTTTCTTCGCGTGCCAGTAGCTGTGCGTAAGTTCCGGCGCTTCTTGCAAGAGCGCCACCCTTACCGGGTTTAAGTTCAATGTTATGAACAATGGTTCCTAAAGGTATTGCAGAAAGTGGCAATGCATTACCTACCTCCGGTGCAACCTTTTCTCCTGAAATCACCTCCCGGCCAATTTTAAGCCCTTCAGGTGCTATGATATATGCTTTTTCGCCATCGGCATAATACAAAAGAGCGATTCGAGCCGAACGATTAGGATCGTACTCGATGCTTTTTACCCTTGCAGGTACACCATGCTTGTTTCTTTTGAAATCAATTATCCTGTACTTCTTTTTATGACCTCCTCCCATGTATCTCATCGTCATACGTCCCTGATTGTTGCGTCCTCCTGATCTCTTTAGAGGAGCAATAAGCGACTTTTCAGGTGTATCAGTTGTAATAAGATCAAACATAGGCGCAGTCCTGAATCGCTGTCCCGGCGTTATTGGTCTTAATTTCTTAACTGCCATCTGTTAATTTCTTTTAAATACCGCTATAGAAATCAATAACTTCTCCATCGGCTACCGTTACAATAGCTTTCTTGAAAGAAGGTGCTCTACCCTTAATTACTCTCGACTTCGAAAACCTTGATTTGGCTTTACCCTGGTAAATCATGGTGTTAACACTTTCTACGGACACGCCGTACATTTTTTCTACTTCTTTCCTTATTTCCACTTTATTTGCCTTCTTGTCCACGATGAATCCATACTTGCCTTTTTCATTCATAGACGAAGCCTTTTCCGTAATCAATGGCTTTATTAATACACTCATTTCTTGCTTGTCAATAATTCTTCAACCTTTTTAATAGAACTCTCAAAAAATACCAGTATATCGGCATTTACAACGTCGTAGGTATTGATACGATCCGCGGTGGTCACACTTGCTTTCTTAAGATTCCTACTTGACATATAAATGTTGGAATTGTTTTCCGCCAATACCAGAAGGGTCTTCTTATCTGCAAACGAAAGATCGGAAAGCATAGTTAAATACGCTTTTGTTTTCGGCGCTTCGAGTTTAAAATCTTCCAGTACAGCAATGCATTTCTCTTTTGCCTTGTAACTCAACGCCGATTTTCTTGCTAGTATTTTAACTTTCTTATTCAGTTTGAAGGAATAATCTCTTGGCCTCGGGCCAAAAGCACGTCCTCCACCCCGAAACAAGGGAGACTTAATACTCCCTGCTCTGGCAGTCCCGGAGCCTTTTTGCTTTTTTATTTTTCTTGTTGACCCAACGATATCTGCTCTTTCCTTTGCTTTATGCGTTCCCTGTCTTTGGTTTGCCAGGTACTGTTTTACATCCAGGTATATTGCATGGTCATTGGGTGCAATACCGAATATATCCTTATTGAGTTTTACTTTTCTTCCAGTATCTTCGCCTGTATTTTTAAGTACTGCAATGTTCATTTCCTTACTTCTCTAATATCACAGTTGAATTTTTAGAGCCTGGCACCGCACCGCTCACAAGTATTAAATGGTCTTCCGGGTAAATTTTTATCACCCTCAGATTGAGGAGTTTCACCCTTTTGCCGCCTGTCTGACCGGCCATTCTCATGCCTTTAAACACCCTGGACGGGCTGGAAGCTCCACCAATTGATCCCGGCGCTCTTTCACGATTATGCTGGCCATGCGTTCTCTGGCCAACTCCTCGAAAATTATGCCTTTTTACAACACCCTGAAACCCTTTTCCTTTGGAAATTCCGATGGCGTCCACATAGTCACCCTCCTCAAATACATCAGCAACTGTGATTTCCTGACCTAGTTGAACTTCATTATTAAATTCTATCCGGAAATTTCTGAATTCTTTTATAACTTTCTTAGGAGTCGTGCTGGCTTTGTCAAAGTGGCCTTTCATTGCTTTGGTAGTCCGTTTTTCCTTGCGCTCACCATACCCGAGCTGGATCGACCTGTATCCGTCAGTTTCTTCATTCTTTACTTGTGTTACCACACAAGGACCGGCCTGTATCAGCGTGCACGCAATACTGCGTCCATCCTCGCTGAATACATTGGTCATTCCTATTTTTCTCCCTATTATCCCAGACATTGTTTTTACTCTTAAAAAAGCGGTTTTTTGTTAAAAAACGCAATCTTTTTCGCAAAGGATTGCAAAGATAGTTAATTAAAAAGTAGATGCCAAAAACTCCGCTTCTATTTTCAAGAACCATCGCCTATAAAAAAAGAACCAACAGATTTTAGTGTTATTGGTTCTTTTTCAGGATTATTATTGAATTTAATCAAACCTTAATTTCCACGTCCACCCCACTGGGCAATTCCAGCTTCATCAGTGCATCCACCGTTTTTGTACTATTGGAATAAATATCCACCAATCTTTTATAGGTACAAATCTGGAATTGTTCCCGCGATTTTTTATTCACGTGCGGAGAACGAAGCACGGTAAACTTTTCCTTCTCGGTTGGTAACGGAATTGGTCCGCTCACAACTGCTCCGGTAGTTTTTACCGCTCTTACGATTTTTTCCGCCGATTTGTCAACCAGATTGTGGTCGTAGGATTTGAGTTTAATTCTAATTTTTTGTGCCATAATTTATTAATTGTTAACTCACCGGAACGCCTTTAACATTTTCAATAATTTCTTCAGCCAAATGCTTGGGCACCTTAGCGTAATGAGAAAAAGTAAGCGATGCTGAAGCGTGTCCTGATGTGATTGTTCTTAAATCAGTTACATATCCAAACAGCTCGGATAGAGGTACGGTAGCTTTAAGTATCTGAGCTCCACCTTTGGAATCCATCCCCTTCATAATTCCCCTTCTTTTATTCAAGTCACTGTTTACCGGACCAGTATATTTTTCAGGCGTAACCACCTCGACGGACATGATCGGTTCCATCAATACGGGTTTTGCCTTTTTTGCCGCTTCCCTGAAACCAAGTCTTGCTGCCAACTCAAACGAAAGTGAATCGGAGTCAACATCGTGGAAGGACCCGTGAAATAATCGCACATACATGGAATCCACCTGGTAACCTGCGAGGGGTCCGTTTTTCATTGCCTGCCTAAATCCTTTCGCAATCGAAGGAATGAAATCTCTGGGAATTACACCGCCAACGATCTGATTTTCAAACTCAAGCCCTTCCTTGCTATCGCTTCTGGGGCCTAACTCAAACACAATGACGGCGAATTTACCTCTACCTCCTGTTTGTTTTTTATAGACCTCCTTATGTTCAATCATAAGTGTGAGCGCTTCCTTATAAGCAACTTGCGGAGCTCCCTGGTTGATCTCAAGCTTGAATTCACGCTTAAGGCGGTCAATGATAATTTCAAGGTGAAGCTCGCCCATTCCTCTCAGTACGGTTTGACCTGTTTCTTCGTCTGTGTAAACCTTAAGTGTAGGGTCTTCTTCTACAAGTTTTGAAATGGCCAGTCCCAGCTTGTCAACGTCAGCTTGTTTTTTGGGCTCAATGGCATACCCGATAACAGGCTCAGGAAATGTCATTGATTCCAGTATGATTTTATTCTTTTCATTAACCAGTGTGTCACCGGTTTTAATATCTTTAAAGCCAACACCTGCAGCAATATCGCCAGCTTCTACACGATCAATCGGATTCTGCTTATTCGAATGCATTTGCATCATACGTGATATCCTTTCCCGCTTTCCTGTCCGCATATTATAAACCGCCGAACCGGAATCGAGTTTACCGGAATACACCCTAAAGAAACACAGCCTTCCTACAAAAGGATCAGTGGCTATTTTGAAAGCAAGTGCCGAAAACGGTTCACTAATGTCTGGTTTCCTTGTTTCAATTTTGTCGGTATCCGGATTTATTCCTTCTACCGGAGGAAGATCCAGCGGCGATGGTAAAAAGGCACATACCGCATCAAGCATAGCCTGAACCCCTTTATTTTTAAAAGCCGAACCACAAAGAACAGGTGTGAATGACATATCAATCACGGCCTTACGGATGGCTTCGAGCATTTCGTCTTTTGTGATTGAATCGGGATCATCAAAGAATTTTTCCAGCAATGCATCGTCATACTCTGCCACGCTTTCAACCAACTTCTGTCTCCACTCCTCTACGACACCTATCAGGTCATCCGGAATATCCATCACCTTGTAGGTCATCCCCTTGTCTTCTTCATTCCAGACAATAGCCTGATTGGTTATCAGGTCCACCACTCCGATAAAATCTTCTTCCTCACCGATTGGCACCTGTATCGGAACCGGATTAGCTCCCAGCTTTTCTCTTATTTCATCTATCACATTAAAGAAGTCGGCGCCTGCCCGGTCCATTTTGTTTACAAAACAAATTCTTGGCACATTATACTTATCAGCCTGACGCCAAACGGTTTCCGATTGTGGCTCTACACCTGAAACGGCACAAAACAGTGCCACTGCTCCATCCAGCACACGCAATGAGCGTTCAACTTCCACGGTAAAGTCAACGTGACCCGGTGTGTCAATAATGTTGATAGTAAAATCCTTGGTTTCTGATAATACATGTCCCTGCTCGGTAGGGTATTTCCACGAAGTGGTGATAGCCGCAGAGGTAATGGTGATCCCCCGCTCCTGTTCCTGTTCCATCCAGTCCATAATGGCCGCACCGTCGTGCACTTCCCCGATTTTGTGACTCAGACCTGTATAATACAGCACCCGTTCAGTCGTAGTTGTTTTGCCGGCATCAATATGAGCCATGATGCCTATATTTCGTAAGTATTTTAAATCTTTCAAAATTCGTCTAACTCCTCTGATCCTTAAAACCTGAAATGCGAAAATGCCTTATTTGCTTCGGCCATTCTATGAACATCGTCTTTCTTTTTTACAGCAGAACCTTCGCCTTTTGAAGCAGCAATAATTTCACTAGCCAGACGCTCTTTCATTGTTTTCTCTCCCCTCAATCTTGCATAATGAATAAGCCATTTTATGCCTAATGAATTCTTTCTTTCGGGTCTTACCTCCAGGGGTACCTGAAATGTTGCTCCACCAACCCGCCTGCTTTTTACTTCTACCGAAGGTATAATGTTATTCAGCGCCTTCTTCCATGTTTCCAGTCCGCTTTCACCTGATTTTTCTTCAACTATGCTGATTGCATTATAAAAAATTGAGTAAGCAAGGCTCTTCTTTCCCTTTAACATCAGATTATTAACGAATTTGGTTACCAACGTATCACTATACTTCGGGTCAGGAAGAATATACCTTTTCTTGGGTTTCGCTTTTCTCATTCTGCTATATTTTTAAATTTATTTTTTCGGTTTTTTTGTTCCATACTTCGATCTGCCCTGCAGTCTGCCGCTAACTCCGGCAGTGTCAAGCGCTCCCCGGATTATATGATATCTCACGCCGGGCAAATCCTTAACCCTGCCACCACGTATCAGTACAATGGAGTGCTCCTGAAGGTTATGGCCTTCACCGGGTATATAGGCATTTACCTCTTTACCATTGGTCAATCTAACCCTGGCCACTTTTCTCATCGCGGAGTTCGGCTTTTTAGGGGTAGTAGTATAAACCCGGGTACAAACTCCCCTTCGCTGCGGACAGGAATCCAACGCCGGTGATTTTGATTTTGAAGTCAGGTTTTTACGCCCTTTTCTTACTAACTGTTGTATAGTAGGCATTTTCTCTTATTTTATTTTTTTCTTAAGGCTTCAAAATTTCGGACTGCAAAGGTATTGAATCGAAAAATAGGATACAAAGTTATCAAAGACAAATTTATATCCTATTCCATGCATAACGGCCTATAAGAATGGGCTGTTATGCCTCTCCGATTGCACCACCGAAATTTATTGGAAATTTAGGCGCTTCAATTGTTTTTTTAATCGGCCCGAAGGTTTCCTCATACTTATTAATGTTGTCGCCCAAAGCAACCAACAAGCGTTTGGCGTGCTCTGGTGTAATAACAACCCTTGACTTAACCTTGGCTTTGGGTACCCCGGGCATAAGACGTATAAAATCGATGACAAATTCGCTGTTTGAGTGTGAAATCATCGCCAAATTCGAATATACGCCTTCCGCTATTTCCTCAGACAACTCGATGTTGATCTGATTGGGATTGGCTGCTTTTTTCTTTTCCTTATTGTCTGCCATACGTTCTTATGTTAATAATACATCCTGACTTTCGCTTTCCTGGTTTTCCCTGCTTTTTTCAAACTCTTCTTTAGCGGCAACGAGTTTTTCATACTCTTCCTTATTGCCTACTAATATGTTATCGTATTCCCTCACTCCTGTTCCAGCCGGTATTAAATGTCCAACGATCACATTTTCTTTCAAACCCTTGAGGTAGTCGCGTTTACCCCGTATCGCGGCTTCACTTAATACCTTGGTTGTTTCCTGGAATGAAGCCGCTGAAATAAAGCTTTCTGTTCCAAGCGAAGCCTGCGTAATACCCTGAAGTGTAGGCCGGGATACTGCCGGTTCGGCATCTCTCACTTTTATGAGTTTTAAGTCTCTGCGTTTCAGGTTGGAAATTTCATCCCTAAGCTGTCGTGAAGTAATAATCTGCCCGGGTTTGCAGTTTTCTGAATTTCCCGCATCCGTCACCACTTTCATGTCGAGTATCTTGTCATTTTCTTCCCTGAAAACGAACTTATCCACCATTTGATTGGTCAGATATGTCGTATCACCCGGCTCCATAACAAGAACCTTTTGCATCATCTGGCTAACAATACCCTCGATATGCTTATCGTTGATTTTCACACCTTGCAACCGGTACACTTCCTGGATTTCATTTACCAAATACTCCTGAACGGCCGTAGGCCCTTTAATAGACAGAATGTCAGCAGGTGTGATTGCTCCGTCAGAAAGCGGCATTCCTGCCTTTACAAAGTCATTATCCTGAACCAGAATATGCTTTGACAAGGGAACAAGGTAGCGTTTTTTAATTCCGTCTTTGGATTCAATAAATACTTCCCGGTTTCCTCTTTTTATACCTCCGTATGAAACCACACCATCAATTTCACTCACAACAGCAGGATTTGAAGGGTTCCGGGCTTCAAATAATTCCGTTACCCGAGGAAGTCCACCTGTAATATCCCTTGATTTGCCAATGGTCCTCGGAATTTTTACCAGTATCTGGCCGGCAAGTATTTTATCACCGTGCTCTACGGCAAGGTGCGCCCCTACAGGGATGTTATAAGATTTACTCTTATCCTTTGCGCCGTTGATGCGTAATGCAGGATTTTTAGTTTTATCCTTACTATCAATGATCACTTTTTCACGGTGTCCGGTTTGTTCGTCAAACTCTTCGCGGAATGTGATATTTTCTTCTATTGATTCAAATTCGATTGTACCGTCGAATTCAGATAGGATCGCAGCGTTGTATGGGTCCCAGAAACAAAGTTCATCTCCTTTTTCAACTTTAGTTCCGTTTTTAACTTTGAGAAATGCTCCGTAAGGTACATGGTTGGTGATGAATACTTTCTTCGTTTTTGGATCAACCACCCTGATCTCTCCCGAACGTCCCATCACAACATTCACCTCTTCACCGTCATTGTTGGTAGTTTTGATTGACCGGAGATCTTCAAATTCTACTTTGCCGCTGAATTTAGCACGCACCTGGGCGTCAACGGTAATATTTGAGGCTGTTCCACCCACGTGGAATGTTCTCAACGTCAATTGTGTACCAGGCTCGCCGATTGACTGTGCAGCAATTACACCTACGGCCTCTCCCACTTCAACCATTCGACCAGAGGCAAGGTTTCTTCCATAACATTTGGCGCAACCTCCCCGCATGGTTTCGCAGGTAAGCAGTGACCTTACTTCCACTTCTTCAATGGAAGTTTCTTCGATCTGTTTGGCAATATCTTCTATGATTTCTTCACCTCCCGACAGTATCAATTCCTCAGTTATCGGATCAAAAATGTCATGCACTGAAACGCGGCCCAGAATTCTTTCAGAAAGCGGTTCGATAATATCTTCGTTATCCTTCAGGGCTGTTACCCTTACTCCCCGCAAGGTACCACAATCGTCTTCTGTAATAACAAGGTCCTGTGCCACATCTACCAGCCGGCGGGTAAGATACCCTGCATCAGCTGTTTTAAGCGCCGTATCAGCCAACCCTTTACGTGCACCATGTGTAGAAATAAAATATTCAATTACATCAAGCCCTTCTTTGAAGTTAGAAAGGATAGGGTTTTCAATGATGGCCCCAACAGATCCTACCAGATTTTTCTGTGGTTTGGCCATAAGCCCTCTCATTCCGCCCAACTGACGTATTTGCTCTCTTGAACCACGGGCTCCGGAGTGCATCATCATGTAAATGGAGTTAAATCCCTGCTGGTCTTCCTCTAAATGCCCCATCAACTCTGAAGTAAGCTGTGAATTAATACGGGTCCAGATATCAATTACCTGGTTATACCGCTCATTATCCGTAATCAGCCCCATATAGTAGTTGCTCCAAACCGCATCTACTTCTTTCTTGGCCTGATCAATCATCTTTGGTTTCGATTTTGGTATTTGCACATCATCAAGTCCCATGGAGAGTCCGCCGTTGAATGCAGACATAAATCCAAGGTCTTTGATATCATCAAGGAATTGTGCGGTTCTTGCCATACCGCTAATTTTAAATACCTCACCGATCGTCTTTTGTAATTTCTTCTTTGTAAGAAGCTCATTCACAAAACCTGCTTCTTCGGGAACGCACTGGTTAAATATCACTCTTCCGGCAACGGTTTCAATTACTTTTGTTTCAAGTTCGCCCTCCTCATTTCGTATTTTAGTTCGCACTTTAATCATAGCGTGTTTCGAAAGAACACCTTCATTAATAGCTATTATCACTTCATCAGGGCTGTAGAATTCCATTCCCTCACCCTTATCACCTTTGCGGCCTTTGGTTATATAATACAGTCCAAGCACCATATCCTGTGAAGGAACCGTAATTGGGGCTCCGTTTGCAGGATTAAGTATATTGTGCGATGATAACATAAGTATAGATGCTTCCATGACTGCATCTTGACCTAATGGTACATGCACCGCCATCTGGTCACCGTCAAAGTCGGCGTTAAATGCGGTACAGACAAGGGGATGTATCTGAATTGCTTTCCCTTCGATAAGTTTAGGTTGAAATGCCTGAATGCCCAACCGGTGCAGTGTCGGCGCCCGGTTAAGCAGCACAGGATGACCTTTAAGCACATTTTCCAGGATATCCCATACAACAGGATCTTTTCTGTCAACGATCTTTTTAGCTGATTTTACCGTCTTTACAATACCTCTTTCAATCAACTTGCGAATTATAAAAGGCTTGAAAAGCTCAGCAGCCATGTCTTTGGGCAGCCCGCATTCATGAAGCTTTAGCTCCGGGCCAACTACAATGACAGAACGACCGGAATAGTCAACCCGCTTTCCAAGAAGGTTCTGGCGGAAACGTCCCTGCTTGCCTTTGAGCATATCACTCAGCGATTTGAGGGCACGGTTACCGTCGGACCGTACGGCATTTACCTTTCTTGAGTTATCAAACAATGAGTCAACGGCTTCCTGCAGCATGCGTTTCTCATTTCTGAGAATCACTTCAGGCGCTTTGATATCGATCAAACGTTTAAGTCTGTTATTCCTGATAATCACTCTTCTGTAGAGGTCATTCAGGTCAGAAGTGGCAAACCGTCCGCCATCAAGCGGCACCAAAGGCCTGAGCTCGGGAGGGATTACGGGCACCATCCTAATCACCATCCACTCGGGTCGGTTTTCAATTCTCGTACGTGCATCCCTGAATGCTTCTACAACTTTAAGCCTTTTTAGCGCTTCTGCTTTACGTTGCTGCGAAGTATCTGTCGCTGCCTGATGCCTTAATGTGTACGACAACTGATCTAATTCGATCCGTGCAAGGAGCATTTCAAGGCCCTTGGCACCCATCTTGGCAATAAACTTATTCTTCTCGTCATCATCCAGCATTTGATTTTCCCTGGGTAGTTTATCTAGAATATCCAGATACTCATCTTCTGTCAGAAAATCCATTTTACTGATTCCTTCTTCCTCCATAATACCCGGCTGAATCACCACATACCGCTCATAGTAGATGATCATGTCTAGCTTTTTTGTGGGCAATCCAAGCAGATAACCAATCTTGTTGGGAAGTGATTTAAAATACCAGATATGTGCCACCGGAACCACCAATTCGATGTGGCCCATTCTTTCGCGGCGAACTTTCTTTTCTGTCACTTCCACACCACAACGATCACAGATAATCCCTTTGTACCGGATACGCTTATATTTGCCACAATGGCATTCCCAGTCTTTAACAGGACCAAAAATTCTTTCACAGAACAAGCCACCCATTTCCGGCTTGTATGTTCTATAGTTTATTGTTTCAGGCGCCATTATTTCGCCGTGAGAACTCTCCAGTATTGACTCAGGAGAAGCCAGGCTTATTGTGACTGTAGAAAAGTTTGTATTAATTTTTTTATTTTTTCTGAATGACATAATAAAAGTTTAATAATCTCGATAAACTCGGAATATCAGCGATAATTATTCAAGTGTAATCTCAAGCCCTAAACCACGTAATTCATGAACAAGCACATTGAATGACTCCGGTATATTTGGCTTTGTCATATTTTCACCTTTAACAATAGCCTCATAAGCTTTGGCACGTCCAATCACATCATCTGATTTGATGGTAAGAATTTCCTGAAGCACATGTGAAGCACCGAAAGCTTCCAGCGCCCATACTTCCATTTCACCAAAACGTTGACCACCAAATTGCGCTTTACCACCAAGCGGTTGCTGTGTAATGAGTGAATAAGGACCGATTGACCTTGCATGCATTTTATCATCCACAAGATGTCCCAGTTTAAGCATGTAAATCACACCTACGGTAATTTTCTGATCAAATTTATTGCCGGTAAGCCCATCGTACAGATATGTTCGCCCAAATTCGGGAAGATTGGCTTCCTCAAGCTCGGCAGCAACCTCATCAATGCTAGCTCCATCGAAAATCGGCGTTGAATATTTTCTTCCCAGTTTCATTCCTGCCCAACCAAGTACTGTCTCATAAATCTGGCCAAGGTTCATTCTGGAAGGTACACCCAGCGGGTTAAGCACAATGTCCACAGGTGTACCGTCTTCCATAAACGGCATATCCTCTTCGCGTACAATCCGGGCAACTACACCTTTATTACCATGCCTCCCTGCCATTTTATCGCCCACCTTAAGCTTTCTCTTTTTAGCTACGTAAACTTTAGCAAGCTGAACTATACCTGCTGGCAACTCATCTCCCACTTCAAGTGTAAATTTCTCTCTCTTGAAATCACTTGAATATTCGTTTCTTTTGTTTAGATAGCTCTTGATAAGCTTTACAAGCATTTTATTTATTTGTTCATTGGTAGTCCAGTTATCAAGTTTTACGTCAGAAATGAGATTTACCTCTTCCGGGACGTTGTAGTTGCTCTCATCGCGATAAGCGTTTTTCTCAGGAAATAGATTTTGTTCAATGTTGTCGGCATTGAATTTTGTTCTCTTACTTATCAGCACGTCGCCAAATTTGTGTTTAATTCCGGCGCTGGTTTTACCACTGAGCATTTTAGTGATCTTTTCAATTACAATCTCACGCAGTGCCAGTAGGTCGCTACTGTATTTGGCTTTGAGCGCCTCTACCTCTTTTTTAGACCTGGTACGTGAATCTTTATCTTTTTTAGGCCTGCTGAAAAGCTTTCTGTCAATCACGACGCCCCGTAGCGAAGGGGAAGCCTTCAACGATGCATCTTTAACATCTCCGGCTTTATCGCCAAAAATCGCCCGGAGCAGTTTTTCTTCCGGAGTAGGATCTGATTCACCTTTAGGGGTGATCTTTCCAATGAGAATATCGCCCTCGGTAACTTCGGCTCCTACCCTGATGATGCCATTTTCATCAAGATTCTTAACGGCTTCTTCGCTTACGTTTGGAATCTCAGATGTGAATTCTTCTTCACCCCGTTTGGTATCTCTTACCTCGAGTTCGAATTCTTCAATATGTATGGAGGTGAACACATCATCGCGCACTACCTTTTCAGAGATGACGATGGCATCTTCAAAGTTATAACCCTGCCAGGGCATAAATGCCACTTTCAGATTTCTTCCCAGCGCGAGTTCGCCATTTTTTGTCGCAAATCCTTCGCAAAGCGGCTGCCCTTTTATTACATTGTCACCTTTAAAAACCAACGATTTCAGGTTTATACAGGTATCCTGATTTGTTCTTCTGAATTTGATCAGCTTGTACGTTCTGACTTCGGTATCGAAAGTTGTTAACAGATCATCTTCAGAAAAGTCATATCTGATTACGATCTTGTTTGCATCCACGTATTCAACCACACCATTTTCTTCAGCAATGATCAACGCCCGCGAATCAAATGCAACTCGTTCTTCCAGTCCGGTTCCCACAATGGGAGCTTGCGGTTGCATAAGCGGCACTGCCTGCCGTTGCATGTTAGAGCCCATCAGCGCCCTGTTTGCATCGTCATGCTCAAGGAATGGAATTAATGAAGCAGCAACCGACACAATTTGGTTCGGGGCAATGTCCATATAAGAAATCTTTTCAGGAGCAACTACCGGAAAATCACCTTCGTACCTTGCTTTTACCCTTTCATTAACAAATTCACCTTTGTCCGTCAATGGTGCATTTGCCTGTGCGATGTTGAATGTATCCTCTTCTTCAGCGGTAAGATAAACCACATTTGCACTCATGTTTACTTTACCTTTGACCACCTTACGATAGGGGGTTTCGATGAAACCCATGGCATTCACTTTGGCATGTACGCATAATGAAGATATCAGGCCGATATTGGGGCCTTCGGGAGTTTCTATGGTGCAAAGTCTTCCATAGTGGGTATAATGCACATCCCTAACTTCAAAACCGGCTCTTTCCCTTGATAAACCACCGGGTCCCAGAGCTGACATTCTTCGTTTATGGGTTATTTCAGCCAGCGGATTGGTTTGATCCATGAATTGCGAAAGCTGATTAGTGCCAAAGAAAGAATTTATAACGGAAGATAGCGTTCGCGCATTGATCAGATCGACCGGCTTGAAATCCTCGTTATCCCGTACATTCATCCTCTCCTTGATGGTTCTGGCCATGCGGGACAATCCAACGCCAAACTGTGTATAGAGTTGCTCTCCGACAGTTCTTACCCTCCTGTTCGAAAGGTGGTCAATATCATCCACAACGGCCTTCGAGTTGATCAGGCCAATGAGGTATTTTACGATCAGAATAATATCTTCTTTGGTAAGCACCCTCTTGTCGGAATCAATATCAAGCCCCAGCTTTTTATTGATCCTGTATCTGCCAACCTCACCCAGATCATATCTTTTTTCACTGAAAAACAGGCTATGTATGATATCACGAGCTGTTTGTTCATCCGGTGCATCGGTATTTCTTAACTGGCGATATATCTGCTCAACGGCTTCTTTTTCGGAGTTTGAATTATCTTTTGCCAATGTGTTGAATATAATCTGGTAATCGGTAATGCTGACATCATCCTTATGAAGTATGATTGATTTGGTTCCCGAATCAAGAATGGTTTCAATATCTTCTTCCTCAATCACATGGTCCCGTTCGAGAAGCACTTCGTTTCTATCAATCGAAACCACTTCGCCCGTATCCTCATCTACAAAATCTTCCGTCCATGTGCGGAGTACCCTGGCGGCAAGCTTTCTTCCGATAACTTTTATAAGCTTTTTTTTAGTTGCGTCAACTTCTTCCGACAACCCAAACAGATCCAGAATATCTTTGTCAGAGCCGTATCCAATAGCTCTTAACAATGTAGTAACCGGAAATTTCTTTTTCCTGTCGATGTAAGAATACATGACATTATTCACATCGGTAGCAAATTCTATCCATGACCCTTTAAAAGGAATGATCCTTGCAGAGTAAAGTTTGGTACCGTTGGTATGCTTACTTTGTGCAAAAAACACCCCCGGTGATCTGTGCAACTGGGAAACAATTACTCTTTCGGCTCCATTGATGACAAACGATCCCTTTTTGGTCATATAGGGAATGTTTCCCAGAAATACTTCCTGTTCAATCGTTTCAAAATCCTCATTGTCCTCATCATTACACGAAAGTCTGAGCTTTGCTTTTAAGGGGACGGAGAAAGTCAATCCACGGTCGATGCACTCTGTAACAGAGTACTTGGGTGGATCTAACATATAATCGATAAATTCAAGCAGGTAGTTTTCTCTGGAGTCTGATATCGGATAGTTTTCAGAAAAAACCTTATACAGGCCTTCCTGCTGTCTTTTTTCTGCTGGGGTATCTAACTGCAAGAAATCCTCGTATGATTTTAATTGAAGACTAAGAAAATCAGGATAATCGATAACCCTTTTAATGGAAGAGAAACTTTTTCTTTTCGTGCTTTTTTTTGAGTTTGTCAAAGCTTCTATAATTTAAGGTTTTAATTTAATGGGTAGCTCGGCTGCCCGTCAATTTTGATACTTAATCATTTAATTGTGTACAAACAGAAAATGACCTGACTGTTTCTGGCCAAGCCTGCTGCTGTCACAAAAGATATTCCTGAGTCAAAGTGCTACTTCAACTCTACTTCAGCGCCAGCTTCTTCAAGCTGTTTCTTTAATCCTTCTGCTTCGTCTTTTGCTACTCCTTCTTTAATTGCCTTCGGATAGCTGTCAACAAGCTCCTTAGCTTCTTTCAATCCAAGTCCGGTAAGTTCTTTAACCAACTTAACCACAGCAAGTTTTGCTCCACCCGGTGAAGTAAGTACAACATCGAAAGCTGATTTTTCTTCTGCACCGCCCTCATCACCACCGTCTCCGGCCGCAACCATTACCGGAGCAGCTGCCGCAGCAGGCTCAATACCATACTCATCCTTAAGAATATCAGCCAGCTCGTTTACTTCTTTGACCGTTAAATTCACTAACTGATCTGCAAATGTTTTTAAGTCCGCCATTACTAATATAATTTTAAAATTTTATACAATTTTGGTTTAACAATAAATAATATTACTCGTCTCTTTCTGATAACGTTTTAATAATTCCGGTGATATTATGCTTTCCACTCTCCAGTGCTAAAATTACATTCTTAACCGGAGACTGGAGAAGACCAATGATTTCACTGATGATCTCGTTTTTAGATTTAAGCTCACTGAGTGTTTTGAGATACTCCTCGCCAATAAATATCTCTGTTTCTATGGAAGCAGCTTTTAATTTCGGTTTATCTTCAGAAAAACCTTTTTTCCTGAATTCTCTTATGACTTTCGCAGGAAGATTTGCCGATTCAGGACTAAAAATTATTCCTGAATAACTTTTTAACACATCCGTACCATCAAATGCCGAATAATCATTTTCCTGTTTGTCAAGTGCTTTTTTGATGAGCGTATTTTTATAGACCTTAAATTGGAGTCCTTTGTCAAAACACATTCTCCGAAAAGTATTTATCTGATCAACAGTAAAGCCAGACGCATCCGTAATATAAAAATGTTCATTACTGGTCAGCCTTTCTGACAGCTCATCAATTACCTGTACCTTTTCTTCCCTTGTCATGATTATATTCCTTCTATTGAGCTCTTATCAATTTTAATTCCCGGGCTCATTGTGCTCGATAGATTGATACTTTTAAAATATGTGCCCTTGGCTGAAGCCGGTTTCAGTTTCGATATGATTTGAATAATTTCAGATGCATTTTCAGCAATCTTTTCAGGTTCGAAAGAAATTTTACCTATACCTGCATGTATAATCCCAAACTTATCTACTTTAAAATCTATCTTACCTGCTTTTACATCTTTTACGGCTTTACCCACATCAGGAGTTACTGTGCCGGCCTTAGGGTTTGGCATTAATCCCCTCGGGCCAAGCACGCGTCCAAGTTTACCTACTTTAGCCATTACGGCTGGCATGGTAATGATCACATCAATATCTGTCCAGCCATCTTCTATTTTCTTGATATAATCATCGAGACCTACGTAGTCAGCACCTGCGTCTTTTGCTTCCTGTTCCTTGTCCGGGGTGCAGAAAACCAGCACCTTTATTTCTTTACCTGTACCGTGGGGTAATGTTACTACCCCACGAACCATCTGATCAGATTTTTTAGGATCTACGCCAAGCCGGACGTCCACATCAACAGAAGCATCGAATTTGGCATAATTTATCTCTTTTAATAATTTGCTAGCATCCTCCAGTGAATACTCTTCGGATGCATTGTAGTTTTCGAGTGCTTTCTTCTGATTTTTAGTCAGCTTTGTCATATTCAATAAAATTTATTTTCCCCAGGGTGCTGTCCCGGAAACGGTTATACCCATACTTCTTGCCGTACCTGCCACCATTTTCATGGCTGATTCAATCGTAAATGAATTCAGATCCGGCATTTTGGTTTCGGCAATCTGCTTTACCTGATCCCAGCTAACCGATCCGACTTTCTCACGATTGGGTTCAGGTGATCCTTTTTTCTTTTTAGCTGCCTCTTTAATCAAGACAGCAGCCGGTGGTGTTTTAATTACAAAATCTAAAGATTTATCTGCGTATATTGTAATTACTACCGGAAGCACCTGGCCTTTCTTTTCCTGGGTTCTGGCATTAAACTGCTTGCAAAAATCCATGATGTTCAATCCCTTACTTCCTAAAGCAGGGCCCACAGGAGGAGAAGGATTAGCTTGCCCGCCTCTTATTTGAAGCTTCAGATATCCACTTATTTCCTTAGCCATTTTCCTTAGTCAATTTTTTCAACTTGCATATAACTCAATTCAACAGGTGTATTCCTGCCGAATATCTTCACCATTACGTTAAGCTTCTTACGCTCTTCAAAGACTTCCTTTACCGTACCAATAAACCCGCTGAACGGACCATCCATTACTTTTATCGATTCACCAACTATATAAGGTATATCAAGTTTTTCTTCTCTGTCATCAATTTCATCCACTTTTCCGAGAATCCTGTTTATCTCCGCCTGCCTTAACGGAACAGGTTCTTTGGATTGGGTCATTCCCCCGGAACCAAGAAAACCGATCACTCCTGGAATGCTGTTGATGATATGATTTGTTTCTCCGTGTGTTAGATCGGCAGATACCAGCACATAACCCGGAAAGAAATTTCTTTCTCTGACGCGTTTTTTTCCATTACGCATCTCATAAACCTTTTCAGATGGAATCAGCACCTGAGGAATAAACTCCTGAAGGCCTTCATGTTCTATTTCAGATTCCAGATAAAGCTTAACCTTCTTTTCCTGGCCACTGATAACCCTGATTACATACCACTTTGGATCACTCATCCCCTACAGCTTAGAAAGCGGTGTAAAACCACTCCATTAAATTTTCAAATGAAAAATCTACCACACCTATAAACAAAGAAAGAATCAAGGACGCCACCAAAACCAATACTGAGGAATTCTGTAGATCTTTGTACTTTGGCCAACTGACCTTGTACCTCATCTCATTTGTTGATTCTCTTATAAATGCCTGTACTTTATCCATTTTCCCCGGTTTTTTGCCTTGCACGGGTGGAGTGACTCGAACACCCAGCCTGCGGTTTTGGAGACCGCTGCTCTGCCAATTGAGCTACACCCGTTCATGCGCCCTTCAAAAGCGAGTGCAAAGGTATTACTTTTAAAAGTATAACACAAACGCGTTTATTATAAATTTCAGAAACGCGTTTGCGCCATAAAATGACCTGTCTGTGCCTTATTCAATAATTTCAGTAACCTGGCCGGCGCCCACGGTTCTGCCTCCTTCACGGATCGCAAATCTGAGGCCTTTTTCCATAGCTATGGTATTGATCAGTTCTACATCTATTGTGACATTGTCCCCAGGCATCACCATTTCTACTCCGTCAGGAAGCATGATTTCACCTGTAACGTCAGTTGTTCTTAAATAAAATTGTGGACGATATTTATTGAAGAAAGGTGTATGACGACCTCCTTCTTCTTTTGAAAGCACATATACTTCCGCTTTGAACTTGTGATGAGGTGTTACAGAACCAGGTTTACAGATCACCATACCCCTTTTAACTTCTGTTTTTTCAATACCTCTCAGAAGAAGACCGGTGTTGTCACCTGCTTCACCTCTGTCAAGTATTTTGCGGAACATTTCCACACCGGTAACAACCGAAGTAAGTTTCTCTGCTCCCATACCGAGTATTTGTACAGGATCACCCGAATTAATTATACCTCTTTCGATTCTGCCTGTTGCAACCGTACCCCTTCCCGTAATAGAGAATACGTCTTCAACCGGCATCAGGAAGTCCTTATCGATAAGTCTTTTGGGAATCGGAATATAATTATCCACAGCTTCCAGCAATTCTGTTACTTTCTCTTCCCACTTGGCTTCACCATTAAGTGCTCCCAGAGCCGAGCCCTGTATTACAGGAATATCATCACCCGGGAATTCGTAGAAAGTAAGAAGTTCTCTGATTTCCATATCTACAAGTTCGAGCAGTTCAGGATCGTCAACAAGGTCAACCTTATTCATAAATACTACGATTGCAGGAACCCCCACCTGACGTGCAAGCAGGATATGCTCTCTGGTTTGAGGCATTGGTCCATCAGTTGCCGCTACTACAAGAATAGCTCCGTCCATCTGGGCAGCGCCGGTTACCATGTTCTTTACATAGTCAGCGTGCCCCGGACAGTCAACATGGGCATAATGCCTGTTATGTGTTTGGTACTCGATGTGCGCTGTGTTGATAGTAATACCCCTTTCCCTTTCTTCAGGAGCATTGTCAATGGAGGCAAACTCTGTTACCTCTGCAAGACCTTCCTTGGCCAATACCTTTGTAATGGCTGCGGTCAAGGTAGTCTTCCCATGGTCAACGTGACCAATGGTTCCGATATTTACATGTGGTTTGGAACGATCAAAAATTTCTTTAGCCATGTTTGAAAAATCCTTATTTAGTTGATATAAATTTAAAATTAAATTAATCCAAAAATTTCATTCTACTGATTACTTCGAGCCAATGACGGGATTTGAACCCGTGACCTCTTCCTTACCAAGGAAGCGCTCTACCTCTGAGCTACATCGGCTGATATCATTTGGTGATCTGCTGATTTGACGATTTAAAATTACCAATTGTACTGCTGGAACCAATCATACTGCGTGCAATCAACCAATGTTAGAGCGGGAGACGAGGCTCGAACTCGCGACCTACAGCTTGGAAGGCTGTCGCTCTACCAACTGAGCTACTCCCGCATTTCCGTATCAACGGATGTGGGGATGGCTGGACTCGAACCAGCGAAGACCTGAGTCGACGGATTTACAGTCCGTTGCAATTGCCACTATGCGACATCCCCCGAAACTATCAATAAAAGAACTAAATTGCCCTGAAAATGGCACGTATTTATCCCATCCCATTTTTAAGGAAGTGCAAAAATAGAGGCTTTTTCATTTTAATCAAACTTTTATATTAAAAAGATATTTGAGCAAAAATTTACAATTCTATGATGTAAAAAAACCTTATTAACAATTATAAAATTCTATTTTTGCAGATGTAGTTTACCTAAAAATACTAATGATCAAAGCTTATCTTAACGACAGGGATGAATTTGAGATCGAAGATCTGGCAGGGCCACACTTTATTATAAACGGTGAAGCCTTCTCACTGGAAATTACATCGTTAGGAGATGGTGCAATGATTGCCCGTAGTGGCCGTGCAAGGTTTAAAATAAGTGTGTTGGATGCCGATCCCGAGAATAAAACATATGTATTGAAAGTCAACGGAAGGAAACATAAGGTTGTACTCAGAGACCACCATGACCTGTTGCTTGAGAAAATGGGAATGAGTAAGGCACTGACATCCGAAATAAGTAACATAGAAGCTCCGATGCCCGGTTTGATCATGGAAATTCTCTGTCGGGTAGGGGATGAGGTAAAAAAGGGAGACAATGTAATTGTGCTGGAAGCCATGAAAATGGAAAATGTGATAAAATCGCCTGCTGACGGTATGATAAAAGAAATCCATGTTAATGTTGGTGACAGCGTAGAGAAGAATAAGATACTTATACAATTTTAACATGAAAAGCAGATCGTTTCATTTAGCATACTCATTTAGCATACTTATCATACTTAATTATATTTGCCTGCAACTGCTTATTTTTTATCCGTTTTAATGAAATTTAACAGAATTCTTCTGAAGCTCAGCGGCGAGGCGCTTATGGGTTCGAGGAAATTCGGCATCGACCCTGCCCAGCTTGAGCAATATGCCCTCGATGTTAAAACTGTACATGATAAAGGAACAGAAATTGCAATTGTAATAGGTGGGGGCAATATCTTCCGTGGTGTTGACTCCGAAAAAATCGGAATTGATCGTGTACAGGGCGATTATATGGGGATGCTCGCCACCGTAATCAATGGCATGGCATTGCAAAGTGCGTTTGAAAAACTAGGGATGTTTACCCGGCTTATGTCTGGGATTAATATGGAGCAGGTCTGCGAACCCTTTATAAAAAGGCGTGCCGAAAGGCATCTTGAAAAAGGCCGGGTTGTGATATTTGGCGCCGGAATCGGAAATCCGTATTTCACAACCGACAGCACTGCTGCTTTAAGAGCAATTGAAATTCACGCTGATGTGGTACTTAAAGGAACCCGTGTGGATGGGGTTTATTCTTCTGATCCGGAGAAAAATGCCGATGCTACCCGCTATGCTCATCTTTCATTTCACGAAGCATTTGAAAAAGGGTTGAACATCATGGATATGACTGCTTTTACCTTGTGTCAGGAAAATAATTTGCCGATTATTGTTTTCGATATGAACCGGGCAGGCAACCTCGCACGAATTATAAATGGCGAAAGCGTAGGAACGCTGATTAATTAATTCTGAGATTTGAAAAATATAGTAACATGGAAGACATTAATTTCTATCTTGATTATGCCGAAGAAATGATGAATAATTCGGTTGATCATGTAAATAATGCATTAACGAAAATCAGAGCGGGTAAAGCCATGCCCAACATGCTCGACGGCATCATGGTGGAATATTACGGATCTCCAACGCCTATCAATCAGGTATCTTCTGTAAATACCCCCGATGCAAAAACCCTGATGATCAAGCCCTGGGAAAAATCGATTATCCCAGACATCGAACGAGCAATCATAAACAGCGACCTGGGGCTCAACCCACAGAATGATGGCGAACAGATCATTATCAACATTCCGGCATTAACAGAAGAACGAAGACTGGCCCTTGTAAAACAGGTGCGGCATGAAGTGGAAAATGGTAAAATCAGTATTCGCAATGCACGGCATGATTGCCAGCACCACTTCAAACAACTTCAGAAAGATGGCGTATCAGAAGATGAGTTAAAAATATCTGAAGAAAAACTCAATAAAATGACCGAAGCGCATACCTCAAAAGTTGATGAGCTGGTCAAAAAGAAAGAGGAAGAGATAATGACTGTTTAGTTTTGGTAAAACTTTTTTGACCGGATCATTGCTTCCACCGAATCCGGAACAAGGTACTTAACCGATCTGTTTTGTTTGATGCACTTTCTGATAAATGTAGCGGAAATATCTATCATGGGAGCCTCCACCATGCGTACTTTAGGGTGCGTTTTCAAATCGGAATCAACTGATTTCGGACGTGGATAAACATACACTTCAAAATTTTCAATGATGATGTTATGATTTTTCCATTTTGGAAATGTTTTAAGATTATCCTCACCTATAATCAATACAAACCTCTTGTCAGGATGTTTCTCAGCAAGGTATGTCATCGTATCGATGGTATAACTTGGTTTCGGCATCCGAAATTCCACATCTGATACTTCCAGGTTATAGTTATCATAGATGGCTGCCCGCACCATGTCGAGTCGGTCAAATTCATGCAATAGCGATTTGCTCCTTTTCAAGGGATTCTGTGGAGAAACTACAAACCACACCTTATCAATATCAGTAGTTTCCACCATTATACCGGCTATAATAAGATGACCTGTATGTATGGGGTTGAATGATCCGAAAAACAGGCCTACTTTCATTTCAGGAAAACTAAAAACGTTTTACTTTGTCTTGAATTCGTTGTAAATTTCCTGTGCTTTCCGAAGCGATTCGTCGAGGGTTTCGTTAAGAAGTACAACATCAAACTGATCAGCAAAAGACAGCTCAAATTTAGCTTTATCCAATCGCTTAGCCAAAGTTTCTTCCGACTCAGTTTTTCTTTCCTTCAGTCTTTTTCTTAATGTTTCTTCCGAACCAACTTTAACAAAAACAGATAATGCTTTGTCGCCGAAATATTTTTTAAGGTTAAGCCCGCCTTTTACATCTACATCGAAAATCACATTCTTGCCTTCTGACCAGAGCCGTTGAATTTCAGATTTCAAGGTTCCGTAATAGTTTCCATCATACACTTCTTCCCATTCAATAAATTCATTACTGGCTATTTTTTCCTTGAATTCTTTGTGGGTAAGAAAATAGTAATCCCTGCCATGCACCTCCTCATTACCCCGTTTATTGCGTGTACAAGCTGAAATGGAAAACCCCAGGTCCGGATTGTTGTTCAGCAAATATCCGACAATAGTGGTTTTACCGGAACCTGACGGTGCAGAAAAAATGAGTATCTTGCCTTCCTTGCTATTCAATTACTAATTTTTCAATCTCAAGTTTAATACTTTTTACAAGATCATCAGGAACCGGTTTTTTCTCAATTTTCCTTTTGATAAGTTCCCTGATAGCTTTTTCCAGATTGTAATTTTTATAACATGCCCAGCATTGGTCAATGTGCTCAAAGTATTCCTGTTCTTCTTCAGGTGTGGATTCATTGTCAAGAATTACTTCCAGCACATGCAGGCAGCGCTCCTCATCAGGGCAATTGGTCATTGCATACCTGCTGATTATATTTTTTTTGATCCAGCTTTGTAATGTTTTTGTCATTTAACTCTTTTTAATATAGCCCATTGTTTTTGCATATAATCTCAGATTTTCTCTCAGCAGGTTTCTTGCCCTGTGTAACCGCGATCTAACAGTACCAATAGGGATATCGAGTATCCTTGCCATTTCGTCGTATTTAAATCCTTCCAGATCACAAAGTATTATCACCGTTCTGAAATCTACATCCAGCGTGTTGAGTGCAGTAGAAACCTCATCCCCCATCATATCTTTGAGGGTATCAACTCTCAAATCGGTGGTAATACTTTTATTAACATCATCAGAATTATAATAAGATTCAACTTCCTGATAATCTACTTTGGAAGGTTCCTTACTTTTCTTCCTGAAATCATTGATAAAATTGTTTTTCAATATTCGAAACAACCATGCTTTAGCATTAGTTCCTTCCTGAAACGATTCTATAAAACGAAAGGCTTTCAGGTAGGTGTCCTGAACAAGATCCTTTGCGTCATCTTCGTCAAAAGTAAGGCGATAAGCAAAATTATACATCGAATCGATGTGAGGATAAAACTCTCCATCAAAGACTTTCGCTTTCTCATCCACTGAATATTGTTGCCTTTTTGTTTCTGACATCTGATTCAAAAATAGTAAAATTAAATGTGTATATCTGATTTTATTTATCCTAAATCAAACGATAATTCTTATACTCAAGTTCAATACCAAAATATTTTTTAACTGCTTTTTTAATCCTATTTTTTAAAGAAAGTCTGTTGAAGGCAATATCATATTCAAATTTCCAGTTTTTTTGCTCGATCCTCGACTGAATTACTTTTGGATGGGTGCCTTTGAACAATTGTAAAGTATCTATTTTTGAGTAATCAAACTGCCGGGTGTTTTGTTCTTCCTTACTAACTTCCTCATTTTGCCATTTAAGATGAAATAACCTTTTCTTTTGCATGGTTATCGGATGCTTTACCCAGCCATAATGATAAATAAAAGCATCCACTGGTTTTACTCTTAGTTTTTTATTTTTTCCCATTCGGAAACCCTGGGCATCGCTGAATGAATATACCGATCTGTGGTTCTTTATGATCCGAATCTCTCTGGAATACCAATGAGGTGAACTGGCCAGATAATCATACGACCCATAAAAATGTAAATACTTAAAGAGCAAACCATCAACTTGCGTGTTTTCCTTCCATTTTTCCATTGCTGAATAAATAGTCGGGAGGTCTTTCTCATGTACTACTTCGTCGCTCTGGATATAAAATGCCCAGTCTGCATCATCCGAAATTGCATCGAGAGCTTTGTTCGTTTCTGCTGCCAGCACGCTCCCTCCTTTTCCTATCAGCCGCTCATCCCAAATTGTTTCAATAATCCGGATTTTCGGGTCGCCAATTTTCCGGATCAAATCAAGTGTACCGTCATCAGAATTGCCAACCGCTACTACAAATTCGTTACATAAGGGGAGAATGGAATTGATGGCTTCCAGGACCGGAAAATCAAACTTAATTGCTCTCCTGATAATCGTAAAGCCACTTACCTTCATTGAAAATACAACCAGGGTAGAGGATTAGTACCGGTAATAATCCGGCTTATAAGGACCGTCAACGGTTACCCCAATATATTTTGCCTGCTCAGGAGTAAGTTTTTCGAGTTCAACGCCAATTTTCGCAAGATGCAACCGAGCTACTTTTTCATCAAGATGCTTCGGAAGCGTATAAACTTTATTTTTATACTTATCTTTGTAATTCCATAGCTCGATCTGTGCAAGGGTCTGATTTGTAAATGAATTTGACATTACAAATGAAGGGTGCCCCGTAGCACAACCCAGGTTAACTAATCTGCCTTCTGCCAATATGATGATATCCTTGCCCTCCACATTGTAAAGGTCAACCTGTGGTTTGATCGTGTCTTTTGTATCGCCGTAATTACTGATAAGCCAGGCCACATCTATCTCATTATCAAAGTGCCCGATATTGCATACAATGATCTTATCCTTCATCAACAGAAAATGTTCTCCTGTAATGATGTCCTTGTTTCCGGTGGCCGTTACCACTATATCGGCTTCCTTCACCGCATCGGTCATTTTCTTAACTTCAAAACCATCCATTGCTGCCTGAAGCGCACAGATAGGGTCAATTTCGGTTATTATTACACGTACGCAGGCGCCTCTGAGTGACTGCGCAGAACCTTTTCCTACATCGCCATAACCTGCTACCACAGCAATTTTACCTGCAAGCATCAGGTCGGTAGCCCTGCGTATGGCATCTACAAGCGATTCCCTGCAACCATATTTATTGTCAAACTTTGATTTTGTGACTGAATCATTCACATTAATGGCAGGAACCGGAAGAGTACCTTCTTTCATCCTTTCATACAACCTGTGTACGCCGGTGGTCGTTTCTTCGGACACACCGTTAAGTTCTTTTACAAGTTCCGGAAATTTGTCAAATACCATGTTGGTCAGGTCGCCACCATCATCCAGTATCATATTGAGCTGCTTACCTCCTTCGAACGCGAATAATGTTTGCTCGATACACCAATCAAATTCTTCTTCGTTCATTCCCTTCCAGGCAAAAACGGGGATCCCTGTTTTTGCAATTGCAGCGGCAGCATGATCTTGCGTTGAAAAAATATTGCATGAAGACCATGAAACCTCCGCGCCAAGTTCAGTCAGCGTTTCAATAAGTACAGCGGTCTGAATGGTCATGTGCAGACAGCCGGCTATCCTCGCTCCTGTTAATGGCTTACTGTCACGGTACTCTTCACGCAAGGACATTAATCCGGGCATTTCCGCTTCTGCAAGCCTTATTTCTTTTCTTCCCCAACCGGCAAGTGAAATATCTTTTACCTTGTAGTTCAATTGTGTGTCAATCATTGATTATTTTTTATAAAGTTTCGGATTTTTGAAACGCAAAGTTACACGATAAGTTGCTGCAGTCAAAGGTTATATTAGCGAACAAACCTGATTTCCTGATATCCAAACCGGTGTATTACCTCTCCGCTTTTTATAATCAACCTACCCGATTCCTCCACATCTGTAATCATACCCTTGATTTCCTCGCCGGATTTGAGGGCAAAATTATGTGCTTCCTGATACCACAGCAGGTTTTTCAAGTAAAGTCTTTTCAGCGATTCATTATTGCCGTCTTTCAACAGTAAATAATACTTTTCAAGCTTTTCACCCGTAAGTTCGAATATAGTTTGTAACTCATACCATTTGCCGGTAATCATTCGTAACGAGGCGGCGTTTTCAGGAGAAAACTCAACTTGATTTACATTAATTCCGATTCCCACAATGGAATATTCCATGGAGGTTCCTTTCAGAATGTTCTGAATTAATACGCCGCATACTTTTTTATCACTGTAATATATGTCGTTGGGCCACTTTATCTTTACATTCTCGCCTAGAAAGTTTTTTAAAACCTCCAGAATTGAAAGGCAAACCACCATATTCAGATAAAACTGCTGCGATACGGCAAGAAACGAGGTGTCCAATAAAACACTGATAATCAAATTTTCGCCTTTATCGGATACCCACAGGTTTGCACCTTGTCCACGGCCATTGGTCTGGTAGTCGGTGGCTATCACCAATCCGTTTTCACCCTGACCTGCCGTAACAAATTCAGCACAAATGTCATTAGTTGAATGACAAGATGGCATGAAAATAACCTTTTTTCCTACAATCGAAGTTTTGGCAAGACTTTTATACAAGTAATTTTGTATTTTTGTTTGTTAAACCAAAGTTAGTGAATGCTGAAGAGAAATAGCTTTCTACCTTCCGAAGAACTGAGCAAAGTGGTTGTAAAAGGAATGCAGGAAAAGAAAGCTTATGATATTGTGGTTTTGGATCTCAGGCATGTGCCCAACTCCATTGTAGACTTCTTCGTTATTTGTACGGGAAACTCTGACACACAGGTTAGTGCTATATCTGAATCGATCGAGGAATTTGTTTATACATCAGACCAACAAGACCCCTGGCATAAAGAGGGCCAGAAAAATAATGAATGGGTTTTATTAGATTATGTTGATGTGGTTGCCCATGTATTTAAGAGCGAAAAACGTACTTTTTTTGCCCTTGAAGAACTATGGGGAGACGGCGAAGTAACCAGGATTGCATCCTGATTCCATACCTCCCGGCAATTTTCACGTTACTAATTAATGATAATATAGAATCAGAGAATAATAAGTAAATGGCAAATAAAAAGGATAAGAAAAAAATGGGCTCCAATGCACCACATAAGCCAAACTATCAGATTTGGATTATCGTGTCATTGGTGGGTTTAATTTTTGCAGTTACCTATTTCAACAGGTCTGGTGCAACCATCGAAATTCCTCCGAACCGGTTCGAAGAAATGGTGGAGAGTAAAGATGTGGACCGGATTACGATCATAAAGAATCAGGAAATTGTTGAGGTTTATCTGAAAAGCGATGCACTTCAAAATGCCAAATACAGGTCAGAGCTTGAAAACAGGGGCCCTTTTGCATCAGGAGATGGTCCGCAATACCGTTTTCAGTTGCTTGAGCCTGCTGCTTTTATTTCACGCCTCAGGATTCTGGAAGAATCAACCGGGCAGACCATCTCCTATACAATTGAAGACCGGCATGATGTAATGAGTTTTCTGTTCAACTGGGGATTTCTTATTCTGATACTTTTCGGTTTCTGGTTCCTGATGCGCCGGATGACCGGATCAGGCGGGCCTGGTAGTCAGATATTTAATATAGGTAAATCACGGGCGGCTTTGTTTGATGCTGACAACAAAGTGAAAATCACGTTTGATGATGTTGCCGGACTTGATGAGGCTAAGGAAGAGGTGAAAGAAATTGTTGATTTCCTGAAGACCCCCGGCAAGTTCACGAAGTTAGGAGGCAAAATTCCAAAAGGCGCATTGCTGGTAGGACCTCCCGGCACCGGTAAAACCTTGTTGGCCAAAGCGGTGGCCGGAGAAGCCGCCGTTCCGTTTTTCTCCTTATCGGGTTCTGATTTTGTAGAGATGTTTGTAGGTGTCGGGGCGGCCAGGGTCAGGGATCTTTTTAAGCAGGCAAAAGAAAAAGCGCCCTGTATTGTATTTATTGACGAAATAGATGCTATTGGCCGGTCAAGAGCGCGCGGACAGGTGCCCGGCGCCAATGACGAAAGAGAAAACACTCTGAACTCGCTGTTGGTAGAAATGGATGGTTTTTCGACTGATTCCGGGGTTATCATTCTCGCTGCAACCAACCGGCCGGATGTGCTGGATTTTGCATTGTTGCGTCCCGGCAGATTCGACCGGCAGATCAGCATAGATAAACCGGATATCATGGGAAGGGAAGCCATCTTCAAGGTTCACCTGAAACCCATAAAACTTGACAAGACGGTAGATACGAAAAAGCTTGCTGCCCAAACGCCTGGTTTTGCAGGCGCCGAAATTGCCAATGTAAGTAATGAAGCTGCACTTATCGCCGCCCGGAAAAACAAAAAGGCTGTGGATATGGACGATTTTCAGGATGCCATTGACCGGGTGATCGGAGGTCTTGAAAAGAAAAGCAAGATCATTTTACCCGAAGAAAAAGAGATCGTGGCCTATCATGAAGCCGGTCATGCGGTTGCAGGCTGGTTTCTCAAACATGCAGACCCGCTGGTGAAAGTAAGCATTGTTCCACGAGGGATTGCATCATTAGGCTATGCGCAGTATTTACCCAAAGAACAGTATCTTTACCAAACCGATCAGCTTATGGATGATATGTGCATGGCGCTCGGAGGACGTGTGGCAGAAGAAATTGTATTAGGAAAAATCTCAACCGGCGCATTAAGCGATCTTGAAAGAATCACCAAAATGGCGTACAACATGGTAACCATTTATGGAATGAATGACAAGATCGGTAATATTTCCTACTATGAATCAAAACCAGGGGAGTATCAGTTTAACAAGCCTTATTCAGAAGCAACTGCCGAGTTGATCGATCAGGAGGTGAAGAAAATAGTGGATGGGGCTTACCTGCGAACAAAAGAATTGCTCACAAATAAGAAAAAAGAGCTTATCATAGTAGCAAAGGAACTACTTAAAAAAGAAGTTATTTTCCAAAGCGACCTGGAGGCTTTGATTGGTAAACGTCCATTTAAACATCCTACAGCTTATGAGGAGTTTACCAAACGTGTAGAAGAAAAGGAGAAGAAGGCACGCGAAAAGGCAAAAAAAGAGGATCAGGAAATTACCCTCGATGCCGAAAACAAAAATTCCAATGATAAGACCGGAGCAGGAAAGAAAGGATCGAATGGCCTGGGCGAAATCAGCACCACCGATGAAGCACCGGGGGCTGGTGATAAATCGCCCGAAAAACCAATTGAAGAGCATTAATACTATTATCATTTTTGGCTTATTCCTGATCAGATACTTCCAGGTATCTGATCTTTATATTTCATAATTTATGCTGGATACCCTAAAAGAACTCCCGGATAACAAGAAGTTGTTTTTCGCATCTGATTTCCATCTGGGGGCTCCGGATGGAAAAGGCAGCCTGCACACAGAAAAGAAGGTTGTGGCATGGCTTGATCATATAAAAGAAGAAGCCGAAGCCATTATTCTGGCTGGTGATATCTTTGATTTCTGGTTCGAATATAAAAATGCAATTCCAAAAGGTTTCGTTAGGCTACAGGGCAAACTTGCCGAAATCACTGATTCCGGCACTACGGTTATTTTTTTTACCGGCAATCACGATATGTGGATGTTTGATTATTTTCCAAAAGAACTCAATATTAATATCTACAGAGAACCTATGAAGTTGGAGATCAATGGAATAAAACTTTTAGTGGGGCATGGCGACGGACTCGGACCCAGCGATATAACTTACAAAATTATGAAGAAAATATTCAGCAACAAGATATGTCAATGGGCATTTGCACGTATTCATCCGAATCTTGGAATCGGACTGGCAAAATACTGGGCGGGCAAAAGCCGGATCAGCAATGAAGGAACTGACACATTTGAACAGGATACCGATTTTTTATTAGACTTCTGTAAAAGGAATGAAGAAAAGGAACATTTTGATTACTACATTTTCGGACACCGCCATGTCCCACTAGAAATAAAAATCAATGAGTCGAGTACCTACATTAATTTGGGTGATTGGGTTACCAATTCATATTACGCTGAATTTGATGGCCATCAAGTAAGCCTTATTAAATTTGACGCCCTCCGATGACACGGATTTTTTTTGCACTTTTTCTAATTCTGGCCACGTCTCCTGCATATTCTCAGGAACTTGACTTTGTGTATGATGTTGAGCTTCATGCCAAAATTGTAAATGTGTCGGTTGACAATAACGGCAACCTTTATCTTGTATCAGATAAAGGCCTGATATACAAATACAGCAGTACGGGAGATTCACTATTGGCTTTTTCTCCGAGAAAAAATGCGTCCATCTCTCTGATTGAAGCCGGATCTGGATTAAGGGTGTTTGTGTTTTACCAGGACTTCCAGGAATATATACTCCTTGACCGGTTTTTTCGTTCTTCACCGCATTATTCTTTTAATCCAGCCGTAATTGGGTTTGCTGCGCTGGCCACCATTAGCAACGACAATAACCTGTGGTTGCTGGATCAGACCGACTTCAGTCTCAAAAAATATAACATTCATGCAAACATTCTAGAAATAGAAACGCCTCTCGATCTGATCATCGATCCGGACAACTATAATATCAGTTTCATGAAAGAATACCAGAATTTTCTTTTTGTCAGCGATAAACAACTGGGGTTGTTTATGTTTGACAACATCGGAAATTATAAAAAGAAAATTCCGGTAAAAGGAATTGAATATTTTAATTTTGCCGGCGACAGGATGTATTATATGAAAGACGGATATCTGATTTTTATGAATCTGTACAACGGAGCTTTAACCGGAATACCTTTACCTTCTAAAGAAGAATTTAATTTTGTGCTGGTGAATGGTGACCGGGTATTTCTCATCTCTGATAATACCCTCAAGATTTATGAAATTATTCCATGAGTCTGCCTGATACTGGTTGCAGCATAAAATAAGGCGCCTTCGGTCAAAAAGGCGCCTCAAGGTCAAAAACTCAAAATAAATAGGACTAATTAGGTGTTTTTGCTTTTCAGCATTGGCAATTTAGCATTATAATTTTTAATTACAAAAATTTTTTTCTGTCAAATTTATTTTCTGAAAAATGAGTCCAGTACCTGTGTATATTTCTGAGGCTGGTTTAAATACGGGAAATGCCCTTTTTCATGGAATACAAATACCTCAGCTTCAGGGTATTGCATTTTTAATTTTTCCCTGAGGACTTCTTTTACCTGAGGATCATTATCAGATTCAATAATTAATTTGGGTATTATCTTCATCTCTGTATCCGGATTTTGCTTTAATTCAAAATATTCCAGTACAATATCGAATCGTCCGATAAACTGTTTCTTACTCATATATCCATAATACTGCTCATGCAGGTAACTTTCGACCAACTTTGAATTTTCGGAGGCAGGTATGATCTTTTCCGATGCATTTTTCCGGAAAAGATACATAATCACCCACTCGGGGATCAGTGGTAAAATTTTTCGCAGGTTTTTATTTTCATTTATATAAATATCATTGGGAGGGAATGTGTTTCCCAGAACCGCTTTGCTAACGCGGCTTGGATAATGATACATCAGGTACTGTGCAATATATCCACCAATGGAGGTACCAACAACATGTGTTTTAGCAATCTTTTCATAATCCAAAACCGCAACCAAACCCTCAGCAGCAGCTTTTAACGTATTTACCGGAGGTAGCGTGATGCTTATAATGTTGTACTTATCTTTCAGGCTCTCAATTTGTTGCCACCAGATATCATAGGCACCCCCCATACCGTGAACAAATAATATCGTTTCACCTTTACCTCCATTATCAGAATAATAATATTCCCAGATAATACCATCGTTTTCAATTTTCTTTAATTTGGCTTTTCTGAATGACAACAGCGAGGTGCGTACAGAATCTTCATATGGATAAATCTCTTCGAATTCCTTTTCAGGCGTCTGGAAAAAATAGAATGAAATAATGACGAGTAAAAAAATCACTAATAAAGTGTATCTCATTTTCATGTTGTAATTTCAATTTTGCAAATACTGAAATCTTAATTAAGTGCAATTATAAACGGTTGCAACCTACCCACAAAAATAATTTTCTTGCATTTTCAATTTAAGGTTCTAAATTCAACCTTCAGGAAATCCAAAATCTAACTGTTATGAGGAATCTGCATCTGTTTATTTCTATTTTCCTTTTATTCCTGCTGCTGCATAGCACGTCTTATTCTCAAAAACGAAAAAAAGGAAATGTAAAAAACCAAAGTACTACACTGACATTCGATGAAAGCCTGTATCAGGATCTTAAATGGAGGAACATCGGACCTTTTCGGGGCGGGCGTTCGACGGCAGTCGCAGGTGTTACATCCAGACCGCTTACCTACTATTTTGGTTCAACAGGGGGCGGGGTATGGAAAACCACCAACGCAGGAAAAAACTGGATAAATATTTCTGACGGATTTTTTCAGACAGGATCAGTTGGCGCCATAGCTGTTGCAGAATCTGATCCGAATGTAATTTACGTGGGTATGGGTGAGGCGCCTGTTCGTGGCGTAATGACTTCTTCTGGAGACGGGGTTTATAAAAGTACCGATAGTGGAGAAACCTGGCAGCATATGGGCCTGGAGGCTACGTTGCATATCAGCAAAATAAGGATTCATCCGCATAATCCTGACCTGGTGTATGTAGCAGCACAGGGAAACCCGTATAAACCGAATCCTGAACGAGGCATCTACCGCTCCGCAGACGGTGGAAAAACATGGAAACTGATCTTGCACGTAAGTGACAAAGCCGGAGCAAGCGACCTTAGTATGGATATGACCAACCCGCGCATCCTGTATGCTGCATTCTGGGAACACCAGCGTACTCCATGGCAGATTTATAGCGGTGGGGAAGGAAGCGGCATTTATAAATCGAAAGACAGTGGCAATACCTGGCAAAAGCTAACAGAAGGATTGCCCGATGTGCTCATGGGTAAAATCGGTATATCGGTATCAAAGGCCAACCCTCAGAAAATCTGGGCGATCATTGAATCGGAAAAAGGAGGACTTTACAGTTCCGATAATGGCGGTAAAACATGGAAACTGATCAATGACAAACGAATATTAAGAGCGCGTTCCTGGTATTACATGCACGTATTTACCGATCCCGCAGATGAAAATAAGGTGTATGTATTAAATGCGCCTTTTATGAAATCCATTGACGGAGGTAAAACATTTGCGCAGGTTACCGTACCTCATGGCGATAACCACGATTTATGGATCAACCCGGAAAATCCGTACATTATGATCAACGCAAATGATGGTGGCGCCAATATTTCCTTCAACGGAGGCATAACCTGGACAGCCCAGGACAATCAGCCTACCGCACAGCTTTACAGGGTAAATACCGACAACCAATTTCCCTACTGGGTTTACGGCGGCCAGCAGGACAATTCGGCGCTGACAATCCCGTACAGGACTTCCGGCGGAGGAATCAGGCGTACAGACTGGATTGCAGGAATCGGAGGTTGTGAAAGCGCTTTCCCTGCTTTTGATCCGGATAACCCGGAATATGTTTATGCCGGTTGTTACCAGGGTATCATCCAGGAATGGGAACGATCGACCCGGAAAGTGAAGGACATTATGGCCTATCCGTTTCTTGGCCTGGGTAGCAGCAGCAGGGAAGTCCGCTACAGGTTCAACTGGAATGCCCCGATCATTATGTCGCAACACGACAAAAGTGTGATCTACCACGCTGGCAATAAAGTGCTCCGAACATTGAACCGGGGTATTAGCTGGGATGAAATCAGCCCCGATCTTACCCGTAATGACACGACACGCCAGGGATTAGGCGGCAGCCCGATAACCAACGAGGCCGCGGGTGGTGAAGTTTATGGTACTATCATGTATCTCGCCGAAAGCCCCTTTGATGCAGGTGAACTATGGGCAGGAAGCGACGACGGCCTGGTGCATCTTACCAGGGATGGCGGGAAAAGCTGGCAAAATGTGACGCCCCCGGGAATGCCGGAAGCCATAGTTAACGCCATTGAAATATCTCCCCATAAACCAGGTACTGTGTATCTGGCAGTAACGGCTTATAAGTTCGGTGATTTTAAACCTTACATTTATAAAACCACTGATCATGGTAAAACCTGGCAATTAAAAACCAATGGAATTCCACCTTTGCACTATCTGAGGGTAGTACGTGAAGACCCGAACAGAAAAAATCTTTTATACGCCGGTACCGAAAGGGGGCTCTTTATATCGTTCGATGGCGGTGAACGCTGGTCTTCTTTTCAGCTGAACCTGCCGGTAGTACCCGTTACCGATCTGATAGTAACACACAATGATCTTGTAGCCGCCACCCAGGGGCGCGCATTCTGGATTCTTGATGATCTCACACCTTTACATCAGTTATCTCCTGATATTGCTGCCGGCGGCATTCACATGTTTGAACCCCGGCAGGTTTATCGAACAGATGGTTCTGCAGATAAAAATGCGAATAAAAACGGACAGGGTACGAATCCCTATAACGGAGCAGAAATCAGATACCTGATGCAATCAGATTCAGAAGAAGACTCAACCGATTTTAACATCCAAATCACGGATTTAGATGGAAAGGTTCTCCGCCAATATACCCTGAAAAGTGAAGATAACAAGGATACACTATCGTATAAGCCGGGAATGAATACGCTACGCTGGGATCTCCGGACCCGTGCTTTGAAAAAACCGGAAAAACTTGTCCCTTTTGGCAGCATAGCCGGATATAAGGTGATACCGGCAACATACAAAGTACGCCTGACATACGGCGACAATGTGCTCGAACAATCCCTCACGGTCATTAAAGATCCAAGGTATGCTTCCACTACCGGAGAATATGCCATACACGACCAGATGGTACGTGAGCTCGACGACATGGTTGGTGAATTATACAATTCGGTGATTGAATTGCGGAGTATCAAAATGCAGATTTCTGATTTCAATAAACGATTCGATAAACTAAAGGAGGAGGTTAAAGAAGAAGAAGATACCAAATTTGAGGAGCTGATCGACTCCGGCAAAACGATTATAAATAGCATCGACAGCCTTGAAACCTTGTTGATACAACCGAAACAAGAAACTTTTCAGGATGTGGTGAACTATCTGAACAAACTGGATGCAAACATGCTTTATCTGAAGAATCTGATTGACAGTAGCGAACCACCTGTGACAAGCGGAGAGAAAGAAAGATTCGAAGACTTAAAAACGGAATGGCTGGCGCATAAATCGGCCATAGAAAAACTCATTGAGGAAGACTTAAAAACATATAACAAGTTATTTGCTGAAAAAGGAGTAATGTATGTGGCCCCGGTAAAGTAGAACAGCGGCTGGATCTTATGTTCGTTGGCGTATGACAGAGTAACCGCTTTATTATTTAATTTCAACTACAGGCGCTTGAATTGAGTCTCTCGGTGTCCGAATTGAGTCGCGCGGTGTCGGAATTGAATCTCCTGATACCGAAATTGAGTCTTGAGGTACAGAAATTGAGTCTCGTAGTACCAAAATTGAGTCTCGCAGTACCCAAATTGAGTCTGGCGGTGTCCAAATTGAGTCTGGCGGTGTCCAAATTGAGTCTGGCGGTGTCCAAATTGAGTCTGTCAGTGCTCAAATTGAGTCTGGCGGTGTCCAAATTGAGTCTGTCGTGTCCCGAATTGA